>PXQO01000085.1:13288-14425 GCA_003021285.1 Halobacteriales archaeon QH_2_65_14
CGCGAGTCGCCATTCTCATCCTCACGGATGTCGCTGAGGTCGCCAACCGCTATCTTCTCCACGTTTTCCTCGACACACCGTTGCACGATGTGCTTGCTAAGAGTGTGGAGGAAGTGGTCTTTACGCCGGGAGAGTGTCCGTCGAGCCTTCCGCGCACGTTTCGACGGGCCGTTTTCACCTTCAGTCTGGTATTCCTCGCGGGTGAAGTAGTGTTTGTCCTCTTTTAGCACGTTCCCTGGATACAACTCGCTCGTCCCGTCTTCGTAGTCGATGGCGAGGTAGTTGCTGATGCCGAGGTCGATACCCGCCGTCCTGTCACCGGGTGCGTCCTCGACAGGGATTTCGACCTTGCAGACGAGGTGGAGTTCCCAGTCGTCGCCGTTCCAGACGGCTCGTACCTGCTGGATGTTCTCGATTTCTACGTCGGGCCGGGTTTCGTACTCTGCGAGGATGAAATCCGAGCGGTTGTCTTTCAGATTCCAGCCTTTCGAAAGGCGGAGTTGCCCGTGTTTGCGGTCGTGTTTGATGCCTTTCTGTTTCCATGTCACGGTGGAGCGCGGGTGTCGGTCGCCACGTTTCCGGTAGCCCGGTGGGTTGTTGCCGTCGTCGGAGTTGTACCAGCCGTTGAACGCCTCAGCAAGTTCTTCGAGAACTCGCTGTGCTCAAAAATCGGAGATTTTTGGCATCACGAAAATCGAAGATTTTCGAACGAACTTGACTGAGAATGCAGGTCACTGTAGCGTTCGTGGTCTTTCAACTCCGACTTCAACTCGGCTTCGTCGGGTATCTCACCGTCGTCGTCCCACCGGTTTTGGATATGGTAGCGTCCGACGTTCCACAGTTTCGAGGCGGAGACCCCGCATTGGTCGAGGTCGTCACGAACCTGACTGTGGTTCGTGATTTTGGCGACGTAGGTGCGGGTTGTCTCCAGCATCGTACTGTGTTCATAACCCGTCATCGAATGCGTCGGCGACAGCGAGCAGTCCCGGCTGGGCGTCATCGGGCGAAACTCACAGTAATCCCGCCTTTTTTCGATAGTTCCGGCGTACCGGAGCCCTGCCTTGTCGGGGTATGTCGTCCCGTGATGATACGCATTATATAACTAACCGTCGGGGGGCGGTAGACATCTGAACGAGA
>PXQO01000086.1 GCA_003021285.1 Halobacteriales archaeon QH_2_65_14
ACCTCCTCCGTCTCCCATCCCTTGACGCGTGTGACCTCCTCGCCCACCTCGACGATTCCAGCGGAGTGCGCCAAGGATTTAGTGATGGCGGGCAAATGGTCGGGCATGAGTCTGGAAGACCATGCCGAGGAACTCGCCTCCGACCTCGGCGTCGACAAAGAGGAGGTCAAAAGCGGGCTGGAGAAATTGCGCGAGTACGGCGTGCCGATGGGAGAGGCCAAACAGACGTTGCGGCGCAACTACGGAAGCGAGGAGTCGACGTCGACTGGCGAGGTCGTGACGAAAAACGTCAGCGAGATTTCGACCGACGACGGAAGCGTCGCCACGACGGTCCGCGTGCTCTCGGTCGGGAAACGCTCGATCCAGTACAACGGCGAACAGCACGTCATCTTCGAGGGCGAACTCGCGGACGAGACCGGAAAGATTTCGTACACCTCGTGGGAGGATTTCGGTCTCGAACCGGGGGAAACGATACGGCTCGGCAACGCGGACGTCCGCAAGTGGGACGGGGAACCCGAACTCAATCTGGGCGATTCGACGTCGGTCGAACGCCTCGACGAGGACCTCGGGGTCCCCTACGATATCGGGGGCGACGCCCCGCTGGCCGAACTCGAACCGGGCGACCGCGGTATCAACGTCGAGGTCCACGTCCTCGAATGCGAGTCCAAGATTATCGACGGGCGTGACGGCGAGACGGAGATACTGAGCGGCGTCCTCGGGGACGAGACGGCCCGGCTTCCCTTTACCGACTGGGAGCCACGGCGCGAACTCGCGGAGGGGAACTCCGTTCGCATCGAGGACGTGTTCGTTCGGGAGTTCCGCGGGGTTCCGTCGGTGAACGTCTCGGAGTTCTCCACGGTCGGGGTGCTGGAGGACCCCGTCGAGGTCGCTGCCTCCGCACAGCGACGGTCAATCCGCGATGCGGTCGAGACCGGCGGCCTCTTCGACGTCGAACTCGTCGGCAACGTCGTCGCGATCCGCGACGGCTCCGGTCTCATCGAGCGGTGTCCGGAATGTGGGCGCGCCGTCCAGAACGGCCAGTGTCGCAGTCACGGCGACGTCGAGGGCGAGGACGACCTGCGCGTCAAGGCGATTCTCGACGACGGCACGGGGACAGTGACGGTCATCCTCGACAAGGAACTCACGGCGGACGTGTACGGGGGGGACATCGATGACGCCCGCGAGCACGCACGCGACGCGATGGACCGGGAGGTCGTCGCAAACAGGATACGCGAGAACGTCGTCGGCCACGAGTTCCGCGTCCGCGGGACGCTCACCGTGGACGACTTCGGGGCGAACCTCGAAGCCACGGCCTTCGGGAGGCAGGACGGCGACCCGAGCGAGCGTGCGAAGCGCTTCCTCTCGGAGGTGGGGGCATGAGCGAAAGCGACCAGGACCAGAGCGGGGCCGGTCGCCGCGAGGTCGCATACAGGCTGTTTGCGGCCGAGTTCGAGGACGCGGACCTCTCGTACTCCGAGAGCGACGAGGAGCGCGCACCGAACTACGTCGTGACCCCCACCGGAGCGCGGGTCAACCGCCTGTTCGTCGTCGGCGTGCTCACGGAGGTCGAGGCTGTCAGCGAGGACGTGCTCCGGGGCAGGATTGTCGACCCGACGGGCGCGTTCGTCACATACGCCGGCCAGTATCAGCCCGACGAACAGGCGTTCCTCGAGGGTGCCGACACGCCGACGTTCGTCGCCGTCACCGGCAAAGCACGGACCTTCCAGCCGGAGGATTCCGACCAGGTGTTCACCTCGATCCGGCCCGAGAGCATCAACGAGGTGTCCGCGGAGACGAGGGGCCGCTGGACCGTCCAGGCGGCCCAGCAGACGCTCACCCGCATCGGCCACATGGCGACCGCGCTCGGACTCGACGCTCGCGGCGACAGTCTCCGGGAGACACTCCTGGAGCGGGGTGTCGACGAGGGGCTGGCCGCCGGAATCCCGGTCGCGCTCGACCACTACGGCACGACGCCGACGTATCTCGACGCGCTCCGGAGGGTGGCGCTCGACGCCGCGCGCGTCATCGCGGGCGAACGCGACGAGGTGACCGAACTCTCGGCCGGTCCGGCCGACTCCGGGGACGTGACCGCGGCCGACCTCGCCGGGACGACCGACCTCGTTGATTCTCCCGACGACTCCGTCGACAGTGGAGCTACTCGGCCCGGCGGGACCGAAAGCCCAGAGACGACAATCTCTCCGGAAACCAGTGAAAGGGAACACGCAACCGCCCCGGACACGAGCGGGGACACCGGCGACAGAGTGGACGAAAGCGAGCAGAAGACGGACGACGCGGCCCTCGAAAGGGGGGACGTTGGTGCCGGCGTATCGGACGGGGAAGCCGACAACGAAACCTCGCGGGAGGGTAGCGAGGGGGGGGCCTCCTCTGTGGGAGGCGAACCCTCCCGGGCCGCCGGAGAGACGACCGGGGACGGGGACCTCGGCGACTTCGACCCGGACGAGTACGAACTCGAAGACGAAACGCGCGAGGAGATAGAAGAGGAGTTCGGGACCGAGTTCCAGACCGGAACGGAGGTCGACGAGCCGGGCGAAGCTGCCATAGAAACCCCGGAACCGTCCGGAGAATCCACAGCCGGTGACGGGGCGGCTACGGACGACGACTCGGCGGCCGAGTCCTCAGCCGGCGGCGTGCCCGAGAGCGAGGAATCGTCACCGGAACCGACGGATAAAGAGGGCGAGAAGCAGGAACCGGCGGAGCGTCCCGACGACGTGCAGGACGCGGTCGTCAGTTTGATGGACGAATTGGACGACGGCGACGGGGCCGACAGGGAAACGCTCGCCGAGGAGATGCGCCAGCGCTACGGCGTCGAACCCGACGAGACCGAGCAGGCCATCCAGGAGGCACTGATGGACGGACAGTGTTACGAACCCGACGACACGACGCTCAAGCCGATCTGATGGCAGTCGAACCCATCCCGGGTGCTCCAGCAGCGGTCGCCGACCTGGGGGCGGAACGCGCACTCGTTATCGCGGACTATCACGCGGGTATCGAGGCAGTGTTGCGGAGCGATGGCGTCGAACTCGACGGCAGGGGCGACGCCCGTCGCGACCGTCTGCGTCGATTGCTCGGGGAGACGGAGCCGGACAGACTGGTCGTGCTGGGCGACTTCGTCCACGCAATCGGCGACCCGTGGGAGGTCGAACGGACGGAGCTAGCGGCGATGTTCGATGCCATCGGGGTGCCGGTGACGCTCGTCAAGGGAAACCACGACGGGGAGATAGAGGAGTTCCTCGCGGAAGGGGGCTTCGACGTAACTGTCACCCCGTCGGACGGCATCCGTCTCGGAGACGTCGGGTTCGCACACGGACACACGTGGCCGGCACAGTCGGTCCTCGAAGCACCCGTCGTCTGCGTTGGGCACGAACATCCCGTCGTGAAACTGCAGGACGAGGTAGGTGGGACAAGAAAAGAACGCGTCTGGCTCCGTGGCCGACTCCACCCGCAGGTGTTCCGGGACCACTACGGGGAGCCTCTGGACATCGACGGTGAACTCGTCGTGTTCCCCCCGTTCAACGACCTCTCGGGGGGCACCTGGGTGAACGTCGAGGGCCAGGGCTTTCTATCTCCGTTCCTGCCGGACGGTCTCGGGGACGGCACGGTCTACCTCCTGGACGGGACGCGGCTTGGACACTACGAGCAAGTGTAAAGACTTCCATCTTTCCCTATGAGACCGCCTCGGCCGCCCCACAGGAGCAGGCGTCGTCTATCACGCAGGTCAGTTCGAACGTCGACTCCCTCGCCGAACAGGCCGAACAACTCGAAACCCTCCTCGAAACGTTCGAGACCAGTAGCGAGGGCCTCCCGCGCGGAGAGTCCACCGCCGGGTCGGCGGCCACACCCAACGGCGGTACGGAACGCGACGGAGATTCGTAGGGCGACCTGCGCCTGACTGGACGGCCTCGGAGTTGCAGCAATCCCTAACCGGCCGTCGATTCGCCCGGGGGTTGAAACGGCCGGAGTGCGTAGCGCTACACATGAGCGTCACTAGTCAGTGTGAAATCTGTACGACGGGCGACGTCGACCACACCTGTAACCGGTGTGCGATGCTCGTCTGTGACCGTCACTACGACGAGGACACCGGCTACTGCGTCGAGTGTGCCGCCGAAGTCGGCAAACCGAGCGACGGGACGGTTCCGGACGACGATGACCTGCCTGAAGACGTGGATACCTACGAGTTCTGATTCGGGGCCCGGCGGACATCGAGCGGTGTGAACAGTATCATCGATGCTCGTTGAGACGTCGCTTGAGTCGCTTGGCCGCCTCCCCAGCGGCGTCGAAATAGCCACCCCGCGAACCGTCACCAGCGAAGATGATGCCCCGCGAGGAGTTCACCAGCCCGACGCCATCGGCGAGGCCGTACTCGATGGCGGCGGCTTCGTCACCGCCCTGGCTGCCGACGCCCGGGACGAGAAACGGAAGCTCCGGGACGAGATTCCGGACGCGTTCGAGTTCCTCGGGCGCAGTCGCACCGACCACAAGTCCCACGTTGTCGTGTTCGTTCCATCCACGGGCCAGGGTTGCGACGTGTTCGTACAGCGGGTCGCCCGTGGAGAGTTCGAGGTTCTGGAGGTCCGCACCGCCGGCGTTCGACGTCCGACAGAGGACGAAGATGCCGCTGTCCTCCCGCGAGAGGAACGGGGCGAGTCCATCGCGGCCGAGATACGGGTTGACCGTGATGGCGTCGACTTCGTCGAGAATCCGGGCGTACTCTCGCGCAGTGTTCCCGATGTCGCCCCGTTTGGCGTCCAGCAGGACGGGCACGTCCTTGCCGTGAGCGTAGGCGACGGTCTCCCGGAGCGCGCGCCAGCCGTCGGGGTCCTCGTAGAACGCCGCATTGGGCTTGAAACAGGCGGCGTGGTGGTGGGTTGTATCGATGATCCGGCGGTTGAACGCCCAGCGCGGCAGGTCCGCGTCGCGTACCTCCTCGGGAAGCCGGTCCGGGTCCGGGTCGAGGCCGACGGAAACCACGCTGTCCACTGCGTCGATCCGCTCGCCGAGACGGTCGAAAAACGACATTTGCTACCTATCGGACCCCCCCTCGCAAAACCGTTCCCCTCTCGACTGCCGGACGGGGTACCTGATAGTGGTTGCTGTGATTAGTTACTGCCGTGGAGTCACAACAACCACTATGAGGTACTGCGTTTTCGGTTACCGTCGTTCGACCCTGACGTCCTCTTCGGTCCCGACGTGAATTTCGTCGGCACAGTCGACGAAGAGGCCGTGTTCGACCACTCCCGGGACCGACGAGAGCCTGACGGCGAGCGAGGCGGGGTCGGAAATCGTTCCGAACTCGCAGTCGAGCACGAGATTGCCGTTGTCGGTGACGACGGGGCCGTCCTTTCGGGTTGCACTCCGGAGTGTGGGGTCGCCACCCAACTGCTGGACGCGTCTCGCGACCGTCCTGCGAGCAGCAGCCAGCACCTCGATGGGGACTGGATGGTCGAGGCTGTCGGCTTCCTTCGAGGGGTCGACGACCACCAGGAACCGGTCGGCGGCCGTATCGACGATTTTCTCCCTGGCGTGTGCTGCCCCACCGCCCTTGACGAGGTCCCAGCCGGCAACCTGGTCCGCACCGTCGATAGCGACGTCTGGCGTCGCCTCGTCGAGAGTCGTCAGCGGGATGCCGACCTCCTGTGCGAGCGTCCGTGCCTGCAACGAGGTCGGGATGCCGCGGATGTCCAGCCCGGCATCCACCCTGGTTCCGAGACGACGGATGGCGTAGGCAGTCGTGCTTCCCGTTCCCAGTCCGACGACCATGCCGTCGCGGATTTCCTCGGCTGCGCTCTCGCCTGCGCGTTCCTTTGCCGCGTCTGACCCGCCGCCTTTCATGCCCGAGGTTCCCCCCGGACGCCTCAAAAGTCTTCGCCCCCGCCGAAACTGAAAGCTATTTGAGCGAGGAACTACGGGAGATACCTATGGACGGGGGCCTGGGTCCACCGGAGAAGATGGCACAGCGGCGCGAGGAACTGACGCCGATGATGGCCCAGTACTTCGACCTCTGTGAGCAGTACGACGACGCGCTCGTGTTGTTCCAGGTCGGCGACTTCTACGAGGCGTTCTGCGAGGCGGCCGAGACGGTCGCGCGCCGGTGCGAGGTGGCGCTGACGAAGCGCGAGGACTCGACCGGACAGTACGCGATGGCCGGCATCCCCATCGACAACGCCGAATCGTACGTCGAGCGCCTACTGGATTCGGGCTACCGCGTCGCTATCGCGGACCAGGTCCAGGACCCCGAGGAGACCACCGGGGTGGTCGACAGGGCAGTCACCAGAATCATCACGCCCGGAACCCTGACCGAGGACGAACTCCTCGACGGCGACCGGAACAACTACGTGGCGGCGCTGGCGGCCGGGGAGTCCGTCGGACTGGCGGTCCTGGACGTGTCGACGGGTGACTTCTACGCGACGGCGGGTTCACCGTCGACGATCAGGGACGAACTCGGTCGCTTCGACCCGGCGGAGGCGATTCTCGGCCCGAGCGCACCTGCGGAGATACTCCCCGATGGCTGCGTCGTCAGCCCGTTCGACCCGGACGCATTCGAGACCGACACCGCCCGCGAGCAGGTGCGGTCCTACTTCGGGTCGCCGGAGCGACACCTGGCCACCGGGGGGGAGGTCCGAGCATGTGGTGCGCTCCTCGCCTACGGCGAATACGTCCGTGGCGGCGAGGACGGCCGATTGACCTACCTGAACCACATCGTCAGGTACGACCCGCGCGAGTACATGGTCCTGGACGCCGTCGCCCTGCGGAGCCTCGAACTGTTCGAGCGGCGAGCAGTACACGGACACGAGAGGGGGACACTCGCGGCCGTGGTCGACGAAACGGCATCCGCCCCGGGGCGACGAAAACTCGACGACTGGCTGCGGCGACCGCTACTGGAGCGCGACGTCATCGCCGCGCGCCACGACGCGGTCGGCGAACTCCGCGAGGACGTCAGGCGGCGCGAAACCCTCCATGACCTGTTGCGGAACGTCTACGACATCGAACGACTGGTCTCGCGCATCTCGCGTGGCAGGGCGAACGCTCGGGACCTGCGCTCGCTGAAAGACACGCTCGACGTCGTCCCGGAGCTACGGTCGACGCTCGCCGACGCGGAGTGCGAGAAACTCCAGTCGGTGCGGGAGAATCTCGACCCGATGGACGACATCCGCTCGCTCGTCGGCGAGGCTATCCAGGAAGACCCCGCCCGCGAGATAACCGAAGGGGGCGTCATCAAACCGTCGTACGACGACGAACTCGCCCGACTGCGCGAGACTGAACGCGAGGGAAAAGCCTGGGTCGACGACCTGGAAGAAAAAGAGCGCGAACGGACAGGCATCGACTCGCTCAAGGTCGGCCACAACTCCGTACACGGCTACTACATCGAGGTGACAGACGCGAACCTGGACCGCGTGCCCGACGAGTACGAACGCCGCCAGACGCTGAAAAACGCCGAGCGGTACTACACGCCGGCGCTGAAAGAGCGGGAGGACGACATCCTCCGCGCCGAGAGCCTGGCGGACGAACGCGAGTACGAGCTATTCAGTGACGTGCGCGAACGGGTGGCCGAGGAGTCCGAACGCGTCCAGGCCCTGGCCGATACACTCGCCGAACTCGACGTACTCGTCTCGTTCGCCACGGTGGCGGCCGAACACGGCTACAACAGACCGGAGGTGGGACATCCCCCTGGAGACACCGGGGAGAGACCAGTCGTCGATGGCATCTACATCGAGGACGGACGGCACCCGGTCGTCGAGCGAACGGAAGAATCGTTCGTGCCCAACGGGACGAAACTCGATTCCGATGAGCGGTTTGCCGTCATCACCGGACCGAACATGAGCGGGAAGTCGACGTACATGCGCCAGGTCGCGCTGGTCGTGGTGCTGGCCCAGGCCGGAAGCTTCGTCCCTGCCAGCGAGGCCCGCATCCAGCTCGTCGACAGGGTCTTTACACGCGTCGGTGCAAGCGACGACATCGCTGGTGGGCGGTCCACGTTCATGGTCGAGATGACCGAACTCGCCGACGTTCTCGACCACGCGACCGAGCAGTCGCTCGTCCTCTTGGACGAAGTCGGCCGGGGCACGAGCACGGCCGACGGATTCGCTATCGCGCAGGCGGTCACCGAGTACGTCCACGACCAGGTCGGCTCGTTCACACTGTTTGCAACGCACCACCACGACCTCACTGCCGTCGCGGAAGAACTCGACTGCGCCTACAATCTGTACTTCCGGACGGATCAGAATGGGGACGAGGTGGTCTTCGAGCACGAAACAGCCCGGGGAACCGCCGACGCCTCGTACGGCGTCGAGGTCGCATTCACGGCCGGTATCACGGACGAGGTCGTGAGCCGGGCACGGGAACTGCTGGAGGACGGCGACACCCCGGAGCAGTCGAGCGCTCGCTTTGCCACGAACGGTGATACTCCCTCGAAGAACGGACAAACGACCGACGAACAGGATGACGAACTCAGGAACAGGCTACGAGACGTCGACGTTGCGACGATGACGCCGCTCGAAGCACTGAACGCGCTCGCCGCGCTGAAACGGCACATCGATGGGACCGACTCGAAGGGCGACGGACACTAACAGATGGCAGACCTGCGAGAGTACTCCGGCACGCAGCACCTCCAGACAATCTGGACGCCACACGGGTCGAGTACGAGGCCAGGCTGAACGATTGACCTCCTATCAGGTGTCGGGTGATGGGGCAAGCGAGACGAATTCCAGTCCACGCTCCCCGAGGAGGCGACTGGCACGTTCGGTGACCGAAGGTGCAACCAGGAACCCCCTGACCGTCGTTTCAGCATGCAGGTCACGTTCGAGGGATTCGACGTACCGGTTCAGTTGACTGACCGCGTCGGGGCCCACACGGCGGCGCTTGAGTTCGACGACGACCGCATTGCCGTCCCCGTCGACGCCGTAGATGTCGACAGCGCCGGCGGGAGTCTGGCGCTCGGTCGCCCGCGGTTCGAACCCGGGTTCGAGAATCGACGGGTCTTCGAGGATTCTGTCGCGGAGGTCCTCTTCGGTCCCTGTAAGCGAGAGGTCGTGGTCGTCCGTCACGTCGAAGATTGCCACGTGGTCGACGGATTCGAACTCGACGAGAAGGACCTCTTCGGGAGTTTCGCGGCGACTGCGCACGACCAGTGAGTCACCGTCGGTTTGCACCTCGTGTGTGCAACCGGGGGGTTGCCAGTTGACCGGTTTCTGGCCCTCGTCAGAGTGTACGAGTGCGGTCCCGTCGGGTTTGAGGACGACGAGGCGCTCGCCCTCTTTTAGTGTGCTCGCTGCACGTCCCTCGTACTCGACGCGACAGCGTCCGAACAACGTGGCGAGGAGGCCCTCCTGAATGGCGGTTTCGACGAGGCGACTCGCCTCGGTCGTCTCCGGCTGTACCCTCGCCCGTTCTCCTGATTCGATCACGGAGTTCGGTACTCCTTGCGAACACAAAAGTAACACTGTCGGAACCGCTCCTCCGGCACCGTTAACTGAGGAAGCGACGACAACGGCGAATGAGCAGCTACCGAAATCACTCCGAGCACCCGCATGGAAGCCCCTGACCGCTCGAGTCCACTCACTCCGCTGGGCTCCGTTCGCCATCCGGGCACCGGAAGACTCGCTTCACTCGTCTTCCGAGGTCCCGCTCGCCTGGCTCGCGAGACACTCGCTGCGCTCCTCCCTTCGGTCCGGTGCTTACTTCGTCCGGGACGGATCGACCGGTCAGCCCCTTCCTGTCCCGCCCACGTAGCCTGATAACCCAG
>PXQO01000087.1:0-15221 GCA_003021285.1 Halobacteriales archaeon QH_2_65_14
CGGAGTCGACCTCCTGGAGTTTGTCGAAATCGTCGACGTACTCCTCGCGGACGTCCTCCCGCTCCGTCGAGGTGTCGAAAAACAGCTCCATCGTGAGCGACTTGGCCCCCCCGTCGACGAACTGCTGGACCGACGCCCCCGAGCCTGTGGCCTTCAACTCCCCGTAGTTGACGTGTTTCTCCGTGGTGTATTCCGGGGGGTTGAACTTGCATTCGATGATCTCGCCCTCGTGTTTGCCGTTGAGAATCTCGATTTCGGCCCGTTCCAGGGAGCCGCCAGTGCCGGACATCTACAGCCCCCGCCGCTCCCGTTCGATCCGTCGCTTGCGTTCGATCTCCCGGTATAGCCTCTCGACCATCCTGTTCACGTCGGCCGGTTGCGTCCCGCCGGTCGGGTTCCGTCCGGAGACGACATCGGCCAGTCCCTCGGCGGAACTGGCTGGGTCCCGACCACCCCGGTCGCCCTCGGCCGGGCGATGGGTGACGTCCCGCCGGGTTTCCTCGCGTCGCGTCACGTCTATCCGCGGTGCCAGCGTCTTGACCGTGAGTTCCGGATACATCGTCGAGGTGTCGCGGCCTTTCGGGGGCCTGCTGGAGTCCGGCCCCCCGTCGCGTTCCCCGGACGTCGAACCTGCGAGACGACGCTCGGACTGTCGCGGCTGTGACTCGCTGGTTCTGGAATCCCGCGCTCGTGACCGGGTCTTGCTGGTCTCCCGGCTCCGACTGCGCTCCTGGGACGAGGACCCGGAGGAGCCGCTCGTTCCGGGGTCGCCCGACGCCGACTCCGTCACTGTCGGGGTCCGCAGCGTGAGTGATGGCATCTGCGTTGACTCTCCTGGCGGAATAGTTGTTCCACCTCCGCCAACATGTATTAACTTTTTCCCGCCAGTGCCGACAGGAACGTCGTCCGGTTCGTCCGGCTGTTCCCCACGTCTTGCCGGGCTTCGGTCCCCGTATCCCGGGGGCTGGTTCGTGCTTGCAGCCTGCCGGGTCGCCCGGAGGCTCCACCCTGCGGCCGTGGTCGGAGACCCCTCGAATCCCTCCCCGCTTTCGGGTGCCAGTTTCGCCACTTGCGGCCCCGGATGGCGTCGGAGCACCCGGAGGTCGGACAGCACCGGCGCTGTCCCCGTTTGACTGTCCACCTCCCGGGGCGTCCCGGCGTCGCCCTCACTCAGCATCCGGGCCGTCCCGGCAGTGACAGTCGACGACGAACGTCGCGCGTCAGTCACTGTGAACGGCCGACTTGCGGCATCTCCGCCCGGTCGTGAGGTCCGTCCACCTCGTGACCCTCGTTCACGCTCCCCCGGTGTGGCCCCGACACTCGCCTCCCTGGTCCGCGTTTGCGTTCCCGATTGCCCGGTCCGATTGGTCGCCCTCGACCCGGTCTCGTCCCGGGCCACAGGCCCGTCCTGTGGCTCTTCCTGGGCGGCCCCTTCGGTCGTTCCAGCCCTGCGCTCGACCGGTTGCAACGTGGCCCGCGGGGGTGTGGCCCGGGTCTCGGCGGGCTGACTTCCAGCCCCCGGCCGGTTCGCAGCAGCCTCCCGGTTTCCAGTTGCTGTCCGTAGTGGGACAGTGAGGGCTGGAGTGGTGACCGTCCCGGGAGCCGTTCCGACCCCCCCGCTCACCCTGGGG
Source organism: Halobacteriales archaeon QH_2_65_14 (assembly GCA_003021285.1). Lineage (GTDB taxonomy): Archaea > Halobacteriota > Halobacteria > Halobacteriales > Haloarculaceae > Halovenus. The sequence continues at coordinate 1,632 of PXQO01000087.1, forward strand.
TCGATTTCGGCGTCGCCGGTCGTGTCCGCGTGACGGTCCGGGCCACCAGACCGTGTCGAGAGCCCGGAGGCCGACCGCGGGACCGTACCCGCCGGCGTCGGTTCGGCCTCCCGTGCTCCGGGTGCCCTGCCAGCAGTGTTCCGGGTTCCCTCGGCCCGGGACTGCTCCGCAGTCACGGTCTCCTCGCCCCGGTCCCGCCCGGAGGGCGGCGTTCGGTCCCCGCGGCCGGTCGAAGACCCGCCGGTTGCCGTCGAATCCGCCTGCCCTTCCCTGCCTGGACCTCCCGGGGCCGCGGCCAGCGTGAGTGTCGGTCCGGGCCACCGTTCGGGCGGTGTCCCGGGCCGCTGGCCGGGAACAGCGAGGTGGCTGTCCGGCGTTCCGTGTCCTGGCTCCTGGCGTGCGGGTCCGTCCCGCGGGGGGCCGGTTGGGTCGGGTGGGGGAACCGCGTCGGTCGTGCTTCCTGGGGCGAGCCGACGCCCGACGAGCCGTTCGACCCGGGTCGTCCCGACTCGCCCGCTGTCCGTCCGTCGTCCGATTGCCGGGGGTCCGCCTCCGCCGGCACCTGGGGTAGTCTTGGCTGTCTGGGGGTGCTCGCTGCCCCCGGTCGACGCTGTCTCCGCCACGGCGTCGTCGGGTCCGGGTTCGGTCCGCCGGCGGTATCGAAACGCCGGGGTCCCTGTCGCCCGTGACGACTCGCCAGAGGGGCTGGCGTCGTCCGCTTCCGAGACAGTCACGGGGATGGGCCGGTGTCCGGCAATCGACATCCCCGTACCCGGTTCGTTCCGCGCTCCGTGTGCACCCGCAGGTCTGCGGTCAGTCCCCCGGTTGCTCAGGCGTCCAGCCCCCCGCAAATCCGCCGGCGAACTGGTCCTCCCGGACGGCCGGGGTCCGGACACGCGGTCGGTGCTGTCCGGCGACGAATCGACTGCCCGCCGGTGGTCGTCCGCCGCAGGGGCCGATTGCCGTTCGGAACCCTCCTCGGCCCCGTCGGTCGACGGCTCCCGATCTGCTCTTTCCCGTGACCGCCCGACATCGAAGGGGCCTCTCTCCGTTCCCTTGCCCGGACCGTCCCCTGGCAACTCTTCACGCACCTGTCGATAGACGAACTGGGGGAACGGAACGTCCCCCGGCACAGCCGCGGTGTGGTCACCGATTACCGTCATGTCCTGTAACCTGGCGACGTGCGCGAGTGCTCCCGTCGTCATTCTCTCCGCGAGGTTCGGTCCCTCGCGAGTGAACACAGCCGCGTCGGTCGCCAGCGGCGTGTCGAAGGTCACCAGCATCTCGGTTACTCCGTCGTGTTCACGTCCCTTCCCGACACCCGGGAAGTCATCGAGGACGGCCATCCGTGACGGGGCCGCGGTCACCTGTATCGGCCGGAGGCCGCTGGAATCGTCGGTCATACTGTCGCCCCGCTCTCGTACTCCTCTACCTGGTCGACCCACAGGAGGACGTACTGTCTGCCGTCGCGGGTGACGACTCTCGGCTCTGTTGCCTCCTTCGTGAGGACGTACTCGTAGGGCAGGGTGAACACCGTGTACCGGTCGTGGGTCGCGAGGTCGAATATCTCCGGAATCTGGAACTTGGCGGTTTCGCCGGCCCCGAGGGAGGCACTGATGTTGAACGTATAGAGAGTGTCGTTCGCGTCGGTGATCTTGGCACCGCGGAGGTTCAACACGCTGTCACCGTTGTTCCGGACTGTGACCTCGCGGTTCCCGGTCGAACTCCGGACCGTGATGTCCTCGATGACCAGGTCGGTCCGCTCCCGGCTCGGCCAGCCAAGCCAGATGGCGACAGTAACGACCGGCCACACGAACAGGAGAGCGAGCCCCATCCGCTGGACCATGCTGTCGGGCGTCGTGCCGGCAACGCCGACCAGGACGGCGACGACCACTGCGAGGACCAACCCGGTCCCGACCGACACTGTGAACGTCTCTACCTCTCGCATCTGGGCGTATCCGGTTTTCGTGAGAAGGCGCGTGACGACTGAGTCTTCGATTCGGTGATGACGCCGGAACAGCAGGTACAGACAGACGGCCCAGGCCACGAGGAACACGGCCGCCGGGACGTAGCCGGGAACGACGCCGGCAAACGCTAGCCCGGCCAGGACTGCAATGATTCCCCCGACCAGCGCACTCGTGAACAGCGTCCGCGTCCACTCGAACAGTGTCCAGCCGCGGTTACGGAGCCGAATCGTGAGCAACACTACGATGAGGCCCACGCCCACACCAGTCGCCAGGATGATTGCCGCTTGCACCCCGTAGAGAATCCTGTCCGTGAGAACGAGGCCGAGTGCGGCGAGAATCCCGGCCCCGACCCCCAGTACGGCGGCCTGCGCCAGGTCCGGAAGCCCGACCCAGAACTCTTTTGCCTTACTCACCGAGCTTTTGATGAGTTTGGCGTAGTAGACGTAGGCCAGAATGAACGCGAGCGCGAACGAGAACGCACCGATGAACGCCATCCACGCCGGCGGGACCCGGAACCCGAGAACCCTGACCACCGGAACGGGTGCAAACGCGAACAGCCCCGTCAGAATCAGGGCACCGACGACGACCGCTGCAAGCAGTATCGCAACGACGACGAGCCCGCCGAACCGCTTTGCCTGGTCGAGTCGCGACGTCGTTTCTTCGAGTCCTCGAACAGCCATAGCTATCCACGTTTCCGAAACTGATCTGTCGCTGTTTCCCACCCGCACCCGGCCCCGCCAGGGGTTAGGTATGCCATAACTGTGGCTCGAACCAAACGTACAAGAGTTTATTGGTTACTATTCGATACTTTCCCGACTGCTGACTTCACCTCACGCCGACTCAGGGACCGTCCTGACACGCGATCAACAACGCCCGGTTTCCACCGAAATAAAATATCAAATCGTGTATTATTACTCGGATCAATACCGTTATACAGCTTTCAGAATACGGCAAAGGATACGTTTTTCAGCTACTGAACACTGTGATAAATATGATTATTTAATCTTATAAGTATTGGTTCATTTTCCCATAGATTTAAGATGTTATGATGGACACAGGTTAACGTTCGCACTCGAACGAATGAGGTAGACTAATGCCAGAATACCTATCACCCGGGGTATACGTCGAGGAGGTTTCAGGCGGCTCCAAGGCGATTGAAGGCGTCAGTACCAGCACTGCGGCTTTCCTCGGGGAGACGATACGAGGACCAGTAGAACCACGACTCATAACCAACTTCGGCGATTTCAGACGGATTTACGGTGGCAGTCCGAAGTCGTCGAACATGGCGGCTGCGGTCAACGGCTTCTTCCAGAACGGGGGAAGCAGATGTTACATCGTCCGGGTCACGCCCCACGACCGGGACGACGTCGGCCGGACGAGGCTGAAAGGCTCGGGGAACCGGGAAGTGATGGAGGCGTCTGCGGCGGGCCCGGGCAACTGGGCGAACAGCACCGCAGTCGTCGTCGACGACGACCCCCGGTACGAGGAGGGCGAAAACGAGTACTTCGAGGTCTCCGTGCGGTACTGGGGCACCGACCGGGATGCAATCGACGACCCGGCCGCCGCGGACCCGGAACCGTCACCCGACATCCAGGAGACGTACGACAGCCTGACCCCCGAGGCGGCCGCGAGTAACTTTTATGAAAAGAAGCTCGGAGGCTCGACGCTCATCGAGGTCGAACAGCTCGACGACGGCAGGCCCGACTCCGGTGTGTTCTGGCTCGAATCCGGCGAGGGTGCGACGGCAGGGAGCAGTAGCTCCGACGGCGGAAACGGCAACGGGGACGACCCGGCAGCCGACATCCCGGACGACGACGAACTCGACGACCTGAAGTACAACGAACTCCAGGACATCGCGGAACCGTTCGACATCGACCGGACCCAGAAAAAAGAGGACCTCAAGGAGGCTCTCAAGGAAATCCGCGACGCACGGACCGACGGCGGCGCACAGGCTCAGGCCGCGACCCAGGAAGTCGCCTTGAGCGACTATCAGGGAACGGACATCGCCGGCGAGCGGACCGGCCTGGCCGCGCTCAAACAGCTCGACGAGGTGTCTATCGTCTGCATCCCCGACGAAAACCAGATTCGGGGGTTGACCGAGGCGCTGGTCACCCACTGCGAGAACATGGCCGACCGCTTCGCCATCCTGTCGGCACCCGAGAACGCGGGCCGGATATCCGAGATGGAGACGCCCGTCGACTCCCAGTACGCGGCGTACTACTACCCCTGGATCGAGATCAAACATCCGGTGACAAACGTCGACCGGCTCGTCCCACCGTCGGGACACGTCGCCGGGATGTTCGCGCGAAACGACGCCGAAACAGGCGTTCACGGGTCGCCGGCGAACATGGTCGTTCGCGGCGCGCTCGACCTGCAACACGACATCACGAAGGGCGAACAGGACGTGCTGAACCCGAAGGGGGTCAACTGTATCCGGAGCTTCCAGGGCCGGGGAATCCGGGTCTGGGGCGCACGGACCTGCTCCAGCGACCCCGAGTGGAAGTATATCAACGTCCGTCGGCTGTTCCTGTGGGTCGAGCAGTCCATCGACGAGGGAACCCAGTGGGCCGTCTTCGAGCCCAACGACCGCGATACGTGGGCGCGGGTCCGCCAATCGGTCTCGAACTTCCTCGAGACGGCGTGGCGCGACGGCGCGCTGATGGGGACCAGCCCCGACGAGGCCTTTTTCGTCAACTGCGGCGAGGAGACGATGACCCAAGACGACATCGACAACGGTCGCCTGAAATGCGAGATCGGGATCGCACCCGTAAAGCCCGCAGAGTTCGTCATCTTCCGCATCCAGCAGTGGACAGAGGAGGCTTCACCCTGAGCAACGCCTAACAACACAGGAGACAACCAATGCCAGACAGACACGGCCCGATGAAAACCGGGCTATTCAAAGTAGAGATCGACGACGTCGAGATTGCGGGATGGCGGTCGGTCACGATACCCGGCAGTTCGACGGAGCAAGGAGAGTACAGAGAGGGCAAGGACCCCGATTACGAGAAGAAAATCTGGGGTCAGACGACGTACGACGACCTCGAGATGGAACGCGGCGTGAAACCGGGCGATACGCGCATCTATGACTGGCGCCAGGACGTCATCGAGGGGCGCGTCGACGACGGCCGCAAGGAGATCGCAGTCGTGCTGATGGACGAGGAAAAGCAGCCCCAGATACGCTGGGAGTTCCAGGAGGCGTGGGTGAAAGACTACGACCCGCCGGAACTCGACGCCAGCGCCGACGGGGACGTCGCCACCGAGTCCATCACGGTGGCGTTCGACAAGATGATACGCACGGAGCAGTAACCGGCTCGTAATCGTCCCACGGCCGTCAGAGTCGGTCGTCGGACACGCCCGATACCATGACAGACCAGCCACTCCAGACCGAATTCGAGTTCACCCTGCCACAGGGATACGTCGACGGCGACGGGACCCTCCACAGGGAAGGGAAGATGCGCCTCGCAAACGCTGCAGACGAGATCGAACCGCTCCAGGACCCGAGAGTACAGTCGAACTCCTCGTATCTGACGATCATTCTCCTGTCCAGAGTCGTCACCGAACTGGGCGACCTGGACAGCGTCAACAGGAGCGTCATCGAGGACCTGTTCGTCAAGGACCTGGAGTATCTCCAGAACCTGTACGCGCGCATCAACCACCAGGGCGAGAACACCGTCGGCACTGCCTGTCCCGACTGTGGTCACGAGTTCGACGTCGACGCCGGAACGGGGGCGGTCGTGACGGGTGACGGCGGTCCCCCGACGGCCGACGCCGAACTCGCCGCGTCACGTTCCGGGATGGGGGACGAGTCGGGAAACCCCATGGAATGATGGAGACGTACCCGACCGAACGGCTCTACGAGGAAGTGGCCTTCATCGCATACCACTTCAACTGGAGCCGCCAGGAGGTCATGTCGCTCCCCCACCAGGAGCGTCAGCGATGGTGCGAGGAGATCAGTGCAATCAACGAGGAGATGAACACGGAGAGCCAGACCGACGACTCGGAATCCGGAGGGATGACGCTCACCCAGGCAATCGATTTCGGAGACGAGGAATGACGTTCGGAGCGGCCGCTGTCGAGAATCCGGCGGCAATTGGCGGTCAACCCACGGGAACCACGCATGCCTGAAAACAAGAAGGGACCGTACCGGAAGTTCAACTTCGAGGTGGAGCTAGTCGACGGGCCGAAAGTCGGCGGCTTCGACAAGATTTCGGGGCTGACGATGCAGATGGAAACTGTCGAGTACCGGGAGGGGGGCGTCAACGACCACGTCCACAAACTCCCCGGCCAGTACTCCCACGAGAACCTCATCCTGGAGAACGGCATCGCCGACGAGCGGGTCGTCTTCGACTGGGTCGAGGAGGTCCGGAACGGCGAGAAACCCGTCGAGGAGGCACGGAGCAACGTCGAGATACTCATCCGGTCGGGATACAAGGAGAAGGAACGATGGGGGTTCGAGTTCTTCGACGCGTATCCCGTCCAGTGGGACGGGCCGGACCTCCGGGCCCGCCAGAAGCAAGGTGACGTCGCCATCCAGACGATGGAACTGGCACACAACGGATTCACGAACCTCTCGGGAACTCCGGGCTGATAGTGGCTGTTGTGATTAGTTACTGCCGTGGAGTCACAACAACCACTATGAGACTAGGACTTGTACGACCGCCGTTCTCGCCGTGCACCGTCCTCCTCTTTGTCCTCGAATCCCATGTCCCGCTCGCCGACAGGCGGGATGGTTTCCTCGGCCCGCGAATCGACGAGAACGGGACTGACGGTGTAGGCGACAGAGAGGTGATACGGTTTGTCACCGACTGCGTTGAACCAGATGTCCATTACCTCCTCGGTGGTGTCCGTCTGCAGGGTGATCGAGACGTCCTTGTCGAACTGACTACCGCCGAACTCGGAGCCGTCGACGACGCCGGCGTCGTTGAGCGTCTGGATTGCGAGACCGAGGATACGGTGCTGGTCGACGGTCTCGGGGGTCAGGTCGCCGTTGGAACCGGCCGGGTAGGCCGTGAGCATGTAATGCAAGTCGAGGGCGAGTGGCGGGTCACGGGCGGTCTGGTCGTCCTTGTCGTACTCGCGGGTCCTGGTGTTCATCACGTCGTTTTTCGCCACGCTGTACAGGTACAGCGAGAGTCTGACGTCGGCGTCCTCCTCGATGTTATTCGGCGACGCGAGTGCGATCTTCCCCCTGTCGATGTCGATGGCGTCCGTTCGGCCCCGGATGCGCTCGCGCAGCAACTCGACGAGCACCTCGCTGGTCTCGGCGATGACGGCGTACGAACCCATCGGTCAGTCGCCCCCCGGCCCTGTGGGGGCAGGCGTCTGTCTCGTAGCCACGGCGATTGATCGTGAACTCCCGCGCATGAACAACTGGATTATTCCCAGCCTATTGATTGTTTGCCTCGGGACCATCCATCCCGTCGGTCAAGGGTTTCACCGGCCGGCGTCGGAAGTGTTCCCCTCATCGTAGCGGACGCGGAGCCGAATGCCGTACTCCGGATGGACCGGGGCGATGATCGCACCGTTCGAAAGCGGGACCGTCGCCGGTGGCTGGCCGCCGTCGGGGTCGAACTCACCCCGGTCCAGCCGCGTCCGGTATCCGCTCTCGCCCAGGGCGAACGACCAGCCGTCGTCGCCCGTGACGTAGGTCCCGTTGAGGCTCGTGTCCGTGAGCATCCACCGACCGGACGAGCGTTCGAACCGTGCGTGACGGGGCGAGACGTGGCCCTCGGGGTCGGGCAGGACGACCCACGGGACGGGTTTCTCCGGAACAAGACAGCCGACCGTGTCACCGTCGGCCACGGCACAGCTGACCCCCGAGGGGTGGTCCAACACCAGGCGCGGGCTTCGGCCCGTCGCCCGCGGCGGAGGCGGCCATCCGCGAGGCGGCATCGGCGGCCAGCAGCTACCCGAACTCCACCCTGGCCCCTGTCAGCAGATAGAACGCGAGTTTCCCCCAGCTAAAGACGTCCGAGTGTGTCCCGACCGGCTCTCCGTCGCTCCGCGGGACGAGGAGTTCGGGAGCCTTGAACTGGTCGGCTCCGAACACTGTCTCGACGCCCTCGGACCGCCGGAATGCGGTGTTGAAATCGAGCAGGACCGGCCGTCCGGACCGCCGCACGATGACGTTCTCGGGTTTCAGGTCGAGATACACCACGTCGTTCCGGTGGATGAAATCCAGTGTCCCTGCCAGGTCCGTCGCAAGCCGCCGCCTGACGCCGGTTCCGAGCGATTCCGTCCCGAACGCCTCGGACAGCGGTTCACCCGCCAGATACTCCAGGGCGATATACGGCGGCTCCCCGTCGAGGTCGCCGTCGAGATACCGCACGACGGTGGCGTGGGACAGCCCCTCCGCGAACGGTTCCAGGAGGTCGCGTTCGCGCTCGAACCGCTCGAAGACGGTCTCTCTATCGTGAGCCTCGAACGACGGGAGTTTGAGCGCGACATCCCTCTCACGCGTGCTGTCGTGCGCCCGCCAGACCGTCGAGAACCCGCCCTCTCCGAGGTGTTCGGCCAGCGTGTACCGTCCCCTGACGGCGTCCCCTTCGGCAAACTCCATTGCCTGCGATAACACGTTCAGTTGTGTTAGTTCTGCCGGGAATGCACGCCCGTGTTCACGTGGAAACGCGTATCCAAACAACTAGCTCCCGCCGTCGAACGAACCACCGCGGTGGACTTCACCCACGTTGTCGTCGTCGCGCAACTCCCCGGCGACGTCGGCGACTTCCGTTGCGACCTCGTGGAGGTCGCCGCTCAGGTTCTCCTCCAGAAAGAGCAGGTACATCGCCGCCATCGTTAGCTGGCGCTCCTTCCGGTTAGCCTGCCGCCCCGCCTGGACCTTGATGTTCGCGCCGTTCCGGGTCAGATACAGCAGCGCCATCGGCCACTCCTCCCCGACCGAGTTGATGACGTCTATCATCTCCTGTTGGGCTTGTGAACGTCTGGCCATGTGTGACTGTTTGAAAGGGGTCGGCATAAAACGGCAGGCCGGTGTTCGAAACTACCGATCAGCCTCGTCGGGACCGAACTCCCGACAGGGGACTACACTCGGCCGGCCTGGAATTCGTCTCTGAGCCTCTCGTAGGGCTTCTCGGCATCCGGGTAGAGGTTTCCGTACTCTTCGAAATACTGATCCACGGAGGAGATGTCCGTCCCCGCCCGAGTTACTGTCCCGTCGATTTGCAGATTCGGATCGTCGCTGACGTCGTTGTCCACGTGCCCGTACAGGTCGCCGAGGATGGACGCCTGTTGTTCGCGGTTGAAGAAGTCGAACGACTCGTTTTCCAGGTCCTCCAGGCGATAGTCGTACCCCATATCGGAGTTCTGGGCGTGGATCGCCTCGGGGATGTAGCGCGTCCCTACGGCCTCGTACTGTCCCACGTGAACGAACTCGTGGACCAGCGTCTTGAAATCGCTGTTGCCGGGCGAGGGGGCGGAATCGTCCGGCGGCAGGTTGATGACGTGGCCGGTGACGAAGGCGTCCCCCGACAGCGACGAGTCCTCGACAATTCGCACGCTGTCGTACGTGACCGCGTCCCCGATTACCGTCTTCAGTTCCGCAACCTCATCGGGCTGACGGCCCCCTCTGAACAGCGTCGAAATAAGGGCCCACGCCTCGGCGAGGGGCAGTATATCAACGATACTCGTGAGCATCCGGGCGGGCCGTCCCTCACCTTCTGTGCCGCTTGCGAGCCACGCTTCTATCCCTGACGGGTCGGACATCAACTGCTGTAACCCCTCCCATAGCCACTGGAAAAACCTCAGCGGGTCACCCTCCCCGAACTCGGTCCATATTCTGAGTATCCGCCTGGGGAACTCGCTGAAGAAATATCCGAGTTGCTGGAAGAAGGTCTCTATGACCAGCAGGGCGTACTCCCCGACTGTCTCGAAGAGGCTTCCCAGGCGGTCGAGGCCGCGACTCAAGAAGCGACCGAACTGCCGTCCGGCACTCAGGAGCGCCATTATGACCTCCTGCGTGGTGTTGCTGAGAACGTTCCAGAACTTCCGTGCGTGTTTTTCGACGAAGGCCCAGAACTTCTGGGACCCCTCGCGCAGCAATTTCGCAAGGAGCGGCGCGTTCGCCTCCAGCAGCGTCCAGAGACGCCGGCCCATCTCCGTCATGACGTCCAGTACCCACCGACCGGTGTCCTCGACGAGGGCCACGAGCCGCCGGCCCCCTTCCTTGAGGAGTTCGAGTGGTTTCTCCTTGCCGTAGCGCAGCAGTTTCTCGAAAAAGCCCTTGGCGGTCCGGAGCAGTTCCCAGAACACGCTGTCCTGGATGTGGTCCCAGAGTTTCCCCCCGGCAGTCTGCAGGAGTTCCCAGAGTCGGTCCCGGACCGACCGGAGCAGTTCGGGGACGCGCTGGAGCCCACTGCTGAGCATCTCCAGTAACAGCTTCGTATTCGACGACAGCAGGCCGTAGAGCCGGCGGCCCGTGTTCGCCAGCACGTCCCATATCTGCTGTTTGCTGTTCTGGAGTATCGTCCAGACCCGGGCACCACCCTTTTTCAGGACCTGCCAGGCCTCCCGCTTGCCGCTCTGGAGCACGTTCGCCAGCAGTTCCCCGTTGCGCGAGAGGACGTCCCAGAGCCGGCGGCCCGTGTTCGAGAGGACGTTCCAGATGCCCGGACCCTTGTCCTTCAGGACCTCCCAGACCTCCCGTCCCCCGTCGGCCAGGATGGCCCAGACCCGACTGCCGCCGTTCTTGAGCACGTTCTTCAGGAACTGGTCGTCGCTCTCGGCCAGTTCCCAGAGCCGGCGGCCCGTGTTCGCCAGCACGTCCCAGACCTGCCCGCCGGTCTCCTGGAGAATCGGCCAGAGTTTCCGTCCGCCCCGTTTGAGGACGTTCCATGCCTCCTGTCCACCTCGACGGATGATGTCGACGGCTACCTCCGTCTTCTCCTGGAGCAGGTCCCAGAGCCGGCCGCCGGTGTTTTCGAGTGCGCTCCAGACCCGCTTGCCGCTGTTGACGAGCACCTCCGAGAGTTTCTCTCCGCCCTCCTTCAGCACGTTCCAGGCCCGCTGGCCCTTCCCGAGCATGTTGACGAGCGCTTCCTGGTTGCTCCCCAGGGCGTTCCAGACCTTCTGGCCGCCCGATTCGAGCATGCTCCAGGCCTGCTCGCCGAGGTCGCTCACCCCCTCCGAGATGGCTTCGACTGCCCCCGTTGCGCTGTCGATAGCGGACTCCGCGGCATCCGCGACGCCCTCGACAGCCGACTCCGCGGCGTCCGCGACGCTCGATGCGGCGTCGCCGAAGAGACCGCGCTGGACGGATTTCCCGGAAACCTGCCTGGGTCGGCTCCGGGCTTTCCGGGCAGGTGCGTCCATCTCCACGACCCGCTCGGCGACCTGTTCGGCCTCCTTCTCGGCCGGATCGTCCGGCGAACTCACCTCCAGTTTCGGCTGTACCTGGAGCGACGCTCCCGCCCGCCCGTCCGGTCCCGACGGTTCCGCGCCTGCTTCCGCCAGCGTGCTCCCCCGCCCGTCGGTCTGCTGACGGACGTGGGTCAACTCGTGGGCGAGCACCTTCTTTCCGCTCTCCGAACCGGGCCGGTACTCGCCCTCGTTGAACGCGACGTCGGTGCCGACAGTGAAGGCGCGTGCGTTGATGGACTCCGCAGCATCGGCCGCTTTTGAGCCCGTGTGCACCGCCACGTCGCTGAAATCGCCGCCCATCTTCGCCTCCATCTCGCGCTGGACTGGTTGCTCAAGCGACTGGCCGGACGACGAGACGACGCGTTCGACCGCTTCGGGAGCACTATCGGACCCCTTGTTGGGTCCTCTGTTCCCGTCGCCCGCCCCGCCGTCGGGCTGTTCCTCCTCGCGCTCCCTGAATGCCTTCATGTCGCGTGGCTTGCCCATCGCCTCGACGGGCATCCCCTCGTCGGCCCATCGCTGGACTCGCTCGCTGCCGAACTCCTCCTGGAGGCGCTGTAGTTTCCGGGCCTCGCTTCTCCCTACCTCTACCCCGTACTGGTCGGAAAGCGCCCCAGGGTCCGGTCCCGGATTGTACTCGACGTAGCCACTCTCGCTGTTGCTGGTCTCGCTCGCCCCCGTCGATGGCCCCCGAAACCGTTGTACCTCCCCCGACGCCGCCTGGCTCTGCTGACCCCTGTCGCTGTGACGTCCGCGCGCCTCGCGGTCATCCGTCTGTCCCTTGTTTTCTTCGGTATCGTTCCTGCGGGACACCTTTCGGGAAGCTCGGTATTTCATCGAGGTCACACTGTTAGCTACTCGCATACATTCGTCCCCACCATTTAGTTATTACTGAGACTGAATACCGGGTCTAGAGGAAACCGGTCTTCTCGGCGCTTTTCGTGGCCAGTTCGATACCAAGTCCGGGTCCGCCCGACGCGCCCACTCCGATCATGTCCTCCTGGTCGAACGTCATCTCGCCGTTCACCATTGTCACGTCGTCGTACATGATATGGCCCGAAATGCCGAAAAGGAGGACGTTCACCGAGTACGCCGTCCCGCCGAAAACGTCCGGCCCACCGTCGACGATCAGGAAGTCCAGACTGACGCTGGCGCTGATATCGAGCCCAGCTGACGCCTCTGCGCTGCCGAAGAGCCCGATAGAGCTATCGGGGAAGAACACGACCCCGCCCCCGGCACCGACACCGCCGCCGAGTCCGATCCCTCCCGAGACGCCGACCGCTATCGCGTATCCGGATTGTTCCGCTGCCTCCTGCAGCGCAATCCCCGTCGGACCCATGAGGTTCCTGATAGCCGTCCGCTCCCACCATTTCATCTCGTCAATCGGTGGAATCGTGGCCTCCCGAGGTTTCTCGTCCTCTCTCTCGATGTCCTCTTCCCACTCCGTCGCGTCGGTTGCGCCTTCGGACCACACCTGATACTCCGGGGCCAGTGCGAACTCGCTTTTCCACTCCAGTTTCGCCTGGACGTGGTCTCTGAACTCCTGGGGGAATCCTGCCTCGGTCAGTCGCTCCGAGAGTTTCGCCCACGCCGTGCCCACCTCTTCCTCGGTGACGGCCACGCCGGACTGCTGTTCCAGGTCGATGAAATACCAGGTGACGGTCCCGTCACGGCTCGTGATTACGTTCACTGCCAGCGCCCCGAGGTTGAACTCGTCGAGCCTGCTCTCGACCTCGCCGTGCACGTCGACCGAACTCATCGCACGGGACGAGGGTACCTGGACGTCGTAGTACTCCGAGTCTATCAGCGTCGACCTCGCCTGTCGCAGTACTGTCGTGCCGTCCAGTCTGGGCGTCACGCGACTGCTTCGGGCGGCGTCGCTCCCTTCGCTGTCCGTGCTGGGTGCCGCCCCCTGCTGTAGGACGTGTGTGAGTTCGTGTGCGAGAAGTTGCTTGCCTGATTTCGTCTCCGGTTGATACGCACCGCTGGCGAACGCGACGTTCCCTCCCACTGTGAACGCCTCGGCACCGATGGACCTGGCCGCCTCGTCGGCCGACGGACCGGTGTGGATCGAGACGTCCGAGAAATCCGCCCCCAGTTTGGCCTCGAAATCCGACCGCACCCCCGAGGGCAACGGCTTCCCGCCACCCTGTATCCCGCTCATGACCGTCGATTCGTCCGCCCCCTGCTTTTCGGTCCCGCCGGGCAGTCGGGTCACCGTTTCCGAGACTGTGACGCCCCCATCGGT
>PXQO01000087.1:15245-27389 GCA_003021285.1 Halobacteriales archaeon QH_2_65_14
CATCTCCATCACCGTCTCGGCAACCTCCTCGGCCTCCCTCTCGGCCGGGTCGTCCGGCGAACTCACTTCCAGTTTCGGCTGGACTGCCTGCTCCCCGCTCCCGTTCGACGAACCCCCCTGGTCGGCTGACTCCGACCCGTCCCCATCAGCCTGCTTCGACCCGTCCCCATTTTCGTCCTGCTCCTTCCGGAAGGCTTTCATGTCGCGGGGTTTGCCCATGACCTCGACGGGCATCCCCTCGTCGACCCACCGCTGGACTCTACTGTTCCCGAACTCGTTTTCCAGTTGCTGTAGCTTCCCCGCCTCCCCTCTCGCGACGGTCGTCCCGTATCGCTTCGAGAGGGCTTCGTGGTCCGGTCCGGGGTCGTAGTCGAGGTATCCGCCCTCGGAATCTCCTGGCGGACTCCGTCCGGCCGAGGACGTCGCTCCCATCGCGGAACGCTGTCCCGGTGTCTCGGTCGCCGGCCGACCGGTGATACCCGTCGAATCTCCTCCCGTACTGTCCGGTCCTCCGTCGGGTCCTTCGCGCTCGTTCGTGGACTCCGAAGAATCACTGCGGGTGTCGTCATGTCTGTCGTCGGGGCTTCTCTCCCGGGAGCCTTCCCGCGACGAACTGTCACCCATTCACTTTCGAGCCCTGTTGATACCCAGTACCATACGTGCCCGACGTATATTTGTTTCTGACAACAGGTAAACAGACGGTAGTACCGACGATTCCTCACTATCAGTCCTCGGTAATCGGACCGACATTCGTAACTTCGTAGCTGTTGGTTCGAAGGGAATCAAGCCTCTTTTCGACGTGGCCGACACCGGGACCTTTCGACTACAAATTGTACGTTTCGAAATCCTCGCTGAGTTCGTAGCCATCCCGCTCAGCGGCGCGTCGTAATTCGTCAGTCGTCATTCGCTGGAGATGTTCATTCACGTTGAGGAGAATCGTCCGTTCGGCATCGGCGTCTGTGAGTGCTGCGCGGAGATCTGGTTCTTCCCCATGTCCGAACGCCCGAAAAAGTGCAGCCCCCTCTACGAACAGCAGATCAGCGTTCTTGTACTCCGTATCGTCCATAAACTCCCACATATCCGGTGCGTAGACGAGTTTCTTGCCGTTGTGGTACACTGCGAATCCGAGCGTATCGAAACGGGACCGAGCGTGATCCACGGGGAAGGGAACAATCCTGAGATCGCCGATGTTCAGCACGTCGTCGTGCGTGATCGTGTGGAGTGGGAGCTGCTCAGCGAGGTGTGGTGTTGAATCAGTAAGGTGTCCAAGTGCAGTCTCGGTGAGATAGATGCTGAACTCCGGGTCGCGGGGTTTCTCCACATCTTCGAATGTATCGGCTGGAATGTACTCGTCTTCGATCCCGACGTGAGCATCGAACCCCATCGCCGCGTGATTTAGCTCGTAAAGTCCACCGACGTGATCGTAATGATGATGCGTGAGACAGAACGCGTCAACCTCCGTTGTGCCTGTCTCGTGCAACTGCTCTTTGAGTTCCGGACTTGCGTCAAGAACAACAGTACTCTGGTTGGTTTCTATAAGTAGGCTTGGTCGCCGCCGACGCGGGCTTTGCGCACAATATCGACAACCACAGAGTGGTGCCGGAACGCCAACGGCTTCACCAGACCCGAGTAGCGTGATGTCCATAAAATCGAATTGATAGGCAATTACAAAATTATTCAGGTCAATCAGAGGGGCACCGTTAACTGAGGAAGCGACGACAACGGCGAATGAGCAGCTACCGAAATCACTCCGAGCACCCGCATGGAAGCCCCTGACCGCTCGACTCGGGGGAGCGAGCCGTGAGAGGCCCCCGAGTCGAGCAGGCGGGGGCTTTCTGCGGTCGGTCCCGGTCGAAGCACTCTCTGGGGACTTGGTCGCCCATCAGCACGGTCGCTAAGTTAACACTGCCACCCGCACCCGCTCGCTGACAGCGGCACCGTCCGGGGAGAACTTTCTTGTCCGGTCGTGCCGACATCCCGGCGTATGGACCGACGGCGGTTCCTCCTGCTCTCCGGGGTCGCGGCGGCCACCGCCACGGCCGGGTGTCTGGGGGACGACGACACACCGGCGGACCCGGAGTACGGCGACTGGTTCGACAACGTTCCCCACTTCGAGGGCTTCGAGGACGTGACCGACAGGGAGGAAATCACCGTGCTGGTCGGCGCGGGCGAGTACGGATTCCTGTACGAGCCGCCCGCGATCACCGTCGTCCCCGGGACGCGAGTCCGCTTCGAGTGGACTGGCGAGGGCGGGGCACACGAGGTGTCCGAGCGCGACGACGAGTGGAGCAATCCCGGCGGGCTGACGGAATCCGCCGACCACACCTGGGAGCGGCCGTTCGAGGAACCCGGCACACACCTCTACAAGTGCTGGCCCCATCGCGCGAACGGGATGAAAGGCGGCGTCTTCGTCGACGCACACACCGGCTGACGGCAATGAGCAGACGGCACTACCGTCGAACCCGGGCTGACCTGCCCGTGCCTGATAGTGGTTGTTGTGACTCTTTTCGGCCCGGCGCGAAATTATCCCTGTTTCGGCGGCTGAAACGGGCGAGGAGTGACTCCACGGCGGTACATACTCACAACAACCACTATCACACCGGCGTAACTTATAGGGTCACTTCCGGTGTAGTTCGGACGCATGGCAATCAGCCGTCGTAACCTGCTGAAAGGGGGCGCAGTGGTCGGTGCAGGGGGTGCAGTCGTCGCGGAGGCGGTGCGTGACTCGGACGCGGACGTCTCGCGGTCGTCGGAGTGGGGGAACCAGGCGGGTCCGGAGCCCTACGACGAGTACGAGATACACCGGGTGTCGACTGACGGCGGGGAGTACTCGACGATACAGGACGCCGTCGATTCGGCCGAGTCGGGCGATCTGATACTGCTCGAACCTGGGGTCTACACGGAAATCGTCAACGTCCACGAGACGCCCGGGCTCACCATTCGAGGACTGGATCGAAACGAGGTCGTCCTCGACGGCGAGTTCGAGCGGTACACCGGCATCACCGTGACGGCCGACGACGTCGTCGTCGAGAACCTCACCGTTCGCAACTACCGGGAGAACGGCGTCTACTGGACCGGCGGCGTCGAGGGGTACCGGGCCAGCTACGTCACCGCCTACAACAACCAGGTGTACGGTATCTACGCGTTCGACTCCCGGTACGGTCGGTTCGAGCACTGTCTCGCATCGGGGTGTCGGGACGCCGGGTTCTACATCGGGGAGTCCCAGCCAGCCGACGCCGTCATCACCGACTGCCTCGCACAGCACAACGCGCTGGGGTACTCGGGCACGAACGCCGGGGGCAATCTCGTCATCCGCGACTCGACCTGGCGGAACAACATCTGCGGACTGGTCCCGAACACCCTCGACTCGCAGTCGGGAGCGCCACAGGGACACGTCGCCGGCGGCATCCGCATCGAGAACAACCACATTCACGACAACAACAACCTCGATGCGCCGTCCGAGGTGCTGGGCTACCCGCTGGCCGGCAACGGAATCACGATTGCCGGCGGAACGCGCAACGACGTCGTCGGCAACACCGTCTCGAACCAGGAGAAATACGGCATCGCCGTGACGCCGATCATGGACAAGGGGTTCTACCGGCCA
Organism: Halobacteriales archaeon QH_2_65_14; assembly: GCA_003021285.1. GTDB lineage: Archaea > Halobacteriota > Halobacteria > Halobacteriales > Haloarculaceae > Halovenus. Next base: position 18,850 of record PXQO01000087.1, read on the forward strand.
CGGGACAACGCAGTGATGCGAAACACCGTCGAGGGGTCGGGGCGGGCGGACCTCGCGCTCGCCGCACCGGCGAAGGGGAACCGGTTCGCAGACAACGAGTTCGACTCCTCGCGTCCGGCCTTTCTCGAACGCCGGGACGGGAGTTTCGGCGACGTCTGGATCTTCGTGGGGATGCTCAAGGACTTCGGCCAGGCCGAGTACACCGGGAACTTCCCCCACGGCGAGACGGAAAATCAGCCCGTCCCCGACCCACAGCCCGGGATGGACGACCCCGAGGGGACGCCGCCGCGAACGCCGGTCGGGGGGCGATGACCGTGGCGGGCGAGTCGTCCAGGACGACAGTGACCGAAGCGGAACTCGACTTGCAACAGCTCTCGCGTGTCGTCGTCGGGGCCTCGGTGCTCGGCCTCTATGCGGCGTGGATGACAGCCGACGTCGCCGCCCGCTGGCTCACGTTCCCCGCGGTATCGCTCCTCGCCGGGTACGTGCTCTTTGGCAAGGCCCGGAGACACGACCAGGTCGTCTTCGTCGGGTACGGTCTCGCCGTTCTCGTCGCGCTGACTCCCGTGATGATGGTGTTGCCCGACCTCCTCTCCGCGGGCTCCTACGGCGTCGGAAGCCTGGAACTGGTTTTCCTGCGCTGGAACCTGTATCTCCTCGTGCTCTTCCTGATTCCGGCAGCCGTCGTGGCCTACGCGACCTACCGGTTCGACGGAGGGCGAGGTGTCCTGGCGCGAGTCCGGGACCGGAAACAGTGAGTGACGGCCGTCGGCTCACTCCCGTTCGGCGGTCGAAAGCGGGTCCGCGTAGACGACGCCGCGCTCGGCGTCGAGGCTGACCTCCCTGCCGTCCTCGACGTCGTCGGGGATTGTGGCGTGGCTAATCATCGGGATTTCGAGTTCCCGGGCGACGATGGCCGCGTAGCCGGTCGACCCCCGGTGACCGTCGACGATGCCGGCGAGCTTCGAGAAGTCGCCGGAGAACTCCCCGTCGAACCCCCTGGGGACGACGAGGATGGTCCCGTCCGAACAGCCCGCGAGGTCGCCGTCGCCGACGCGCTGGAGCGTCCCGGAGACGAACCCGGAGACGACCGACCGGCCGGAGGCGATTGCCTCCGACGCGACGTGGACCTTCAGCATGTTCGCCGTGTCGAGCTGTTCGTACTCGGTCATCATCCCCGAGAGGACGACCACCGTCTCGCCGCTCTCGGCTGTGCCGGCGTCGATGGCCGCCTGTACCGCGTTCTGGATGATGGTGTCCGCGCTGTTGCCCTCGTGGGGAACGTGTTTCGGGATGATCCCCCACGAGAGGGCGAGCTGTCGTCTGATTCGGTCGTCCGGGGTCGCGGCGACGATGGGTATGTTCGGCCGGTACTTCGCGGCTTTCAGCGCGGTGTAGCCGGATTCGCTCGCCGCCACGACCGCGCTTGCGCCGATGTCGCGGGCGAGATAGCGGGCCGACCTGGCAAGCGCGTCGGTCCGGGTCTCGTTGGCCGGCGGGACCCGCCCCTCCCGGAGTTCGTCGTACTCCGCGCTGTCCTCGACGTCGCGGATGATGCGCGCCATCGTCTCGACGACGCGGACCGGGTGGTCGCCGACCGCAGTCTCGCCCGAGAGCATGACCGCGTCGGTCCCGTCGAGGACCGCGTTCGCGACGTCCGAGGCCTCCGCGCGCGTCGGACGGCGCTCGTGAATCATCGAATCGAGCATCTCCGTCGCGGTGATGACCGGCGTCCCCGCGAGGTGACAGCGCCGGATGATGCGCTTCTGGATGATCGGGACGTCTTCGAGCGGGCACTCGACGCCCAAATCTCCCCGTGCGACCATCACGCCGTCGGCCGCATCGATGATGTCGTCGATGTTCTCGACAGCGTCGGCCCGCTCTATCTTCGCGATGAGCGGGATGTCCGCCCCGCGCTGTTCGAGTTCGGCGTTGATCTCGTAGATGGCCGGCGCGTCCCTCACGAAACTCGCGGCGACGAAATCGACGTCTTTCTCGGCGGCGACGTCGAGTTCGCGCCTGTCGGTTTCCGTAATCGTCGGCAACCCGAGGTCGACGCCCGGCACGTTGACACCGCTCCTGCTCGTGAGTTCGCCCCCGGATTCGATGCGGGCCGTCACGACGTCGCCGTCGACGCCCGTGACGCGCGCCTCGATTCGGCCGTCGTCGACGAGCACCGGGTCGCCCCGTTCCACGGCGCTAATCGAGGCCGAGAGTCCGACGCGCTCGGCCGTCGCGGTCTCGCCTTCGAAGAACTCGACGGTCGAGCCGTCTTCGAGCGTGACGGGTTCCTCGATAGTTGCCGTCCGTATCTCCGGGCCGGGCAGGTCGTGGAGCACCGCCAGCGGGTTCGTCGTCGTCTCGTCGACCACCCGCACGCGGTCGATGAGGTGCCTGCGGCTCTCCGGCGTGCCGTGGCTCGCGTTGAGCCGAGCGACCGACATCCCTGCGTTCGCCAGCGCTTCAATCGTCTCGGAGTCGTCCGACGCCGGTCCGAGCGTACACACGATCTTCGCACAGCGGGTCACGGTCCCTCCCTCCTGTGTCTCGATACGGTCCTGTCCATACCCCGACCCTTCCCTGTGCAGTCCCAAGAAGGTTGCCCGTACTGGCTGTGGATGGTGCTCGGGCGACCGAGACGGATCGAAAGCGAACCTCCTAACTTCCGTCGTGTTAACCCACGGGTATGGCCGTCATCGCCGCCGAGGACCTCTACCGCCGGTACGGCGACACCGTCGCGCTCGACGGCGTCTCGCTGGCCGTCGAGGCGGGCGAGATATTCGGGCTCGTGGGACCGAACGGCGCTGGCAAGACGACGCTCGTCAGAGCGCTCACCGGGACGACGGACGCGGCCGGCACTGTCGAACTGTTCGGGACCGCCCCCGAGCGCGTCGACCGGGACCGCATCGGCCTGCTCCCCCAGGAGTTCGACCCGCCCGAACGCCTGACTGCCCGCGAACTCGTCGCGTTCTACGGCGGCCTCTACGACGACCCCCGACCCACGGAGGACGTCCTCGCCGCGGTCGGGATGGCCGACGACGCCGACACCTACTACGAGAACCTCTCGGGCGGACAGAAACGCCGGACCTGCGTCTCGACGGCGCTCGTCAACGACCCCGACCTGCTCGTGCTGGACGAACCGACGACCGGCATCGACCCCGCGGGGCGACACACCCTCTGGAACCTGCTGGAGGGACTCTCGAACGACGGCACGACGGTCTTCATCACGACCCACTACATGGAGGAAGCCGAAGAACTGGCTGACCGGGTCGGACTCCTGACCGAAGGGACCCTCGCCGCGGTGGACACGCCACGCAACCTCATCGAGACCTACGGCGGCGACAGCCTGCTGTACGTCGACGGCGAGTTCGACGAGTCGGCCCCCGACCTGTTTTCCTACGACGGGTCGCTCAACGACGGTCGGCTGACGCTCCGGAACGTCCCGCCAGAGGAAATCGGCACCGTCGTCGCCCAACTCGAAGCGGAAGAGTTCTCCGTCGAGTCGCTCACGTGGACGGACCCAGACCTCGAAGACGTCTATCTCGAACTGACGGGCCAGTCGATTTCCGGCGGAAGGGGAGCGGCCGGCGACGGTCGGACCGTCGAGGGGGCGAGCGACTGATGAGCCGACTCGGACGTATCGCCGCGCCGAAAGGGAGATATCTGACTCCTCGCTGAGTTCCGTCTCAGCCAATCCCCAGCGTCTCGACCTGTCCCGCCCCGTTCGAGCATCAAAAATCTTTTTTCGACGACATTTGAGACATCTACCTAGCCCACTCGGCAGTATCCATGGGACACGAAACACTCCTCGACCTCGATTGTTCGGCGGACGAAGCATCGTCGGCAGTCAAGGCAGTATTCGAACGTATGGACAGTATCTCCGAATACTACCACGACGGTGACCGAATTATCGGGAAAACGGGCCCACGCTTATCCAGTTGGGGGGAGGCTGTCATCGTGACCATCAACGAAAACGGGAGACCGGGAGAGACGACGATTGCCGTCACCGCCGAACAGGACAATGGACTCGATCTGTCTGCCGATCCCGAGAGATACCGGACGGAGTTCGTCGACCATGTCGAGGACAGAAACGTAGAGGACAATCTCTTGGAGCCGAGCAAAGAGGTGGACCGCGAAGACGACCTTTACGACGGGGGGACCCACGCGATACTGATCAGTTCCCTCGCAGGTGTGTTCCTCTTTGGGATACTGTTCGTTCCGTCTCCGTACCCGGACTCCTACCGTTTTCTCGCCGTTGTTCTTCTCTGGACAGTGATTTCGGTTTACCTCTGGTGGCGATGAAACTGCTCGCATGGGACGTTTCCGTGGGTCAACGAGGGAGAATCGATTGGACAGTATCGGGTACTCGACGCTCGGGAGGTGCACAGGGAATCGAACGACCCTTCCGTTCCGGCGACAATCAGCGGATATGACGGACCTCGAAGCCGAGAACCGGGGCGTGACGGGCGATTACGGGGGCGTATCCGTCCGAGAGTTCGACGGGGGGGTTCGATGAGTCGGGTCGGACGTATTGCCGCGACGACGAAAGCCGGCTGGCACAGTTTCCTCCGCCGGCGGACTGCAGTGTTTTTCACCTTCTTTTTCCCCGCTATCATCGTCGTCATCTTCGGCGTGCTCGTCCAGACCCAGTCGGGGGATGGCGGCCTCTTCGCGGAGCCGCCGAGCTGGTACATCGCCGGATACATCGCGGTCGTCGTCCTGTTCACGCCGCTCTCGCGCGTCGGCAGCGAGGTGAGCCGACACCGCGACGGGAGCCAGTTCGAGAAACTCGCAACGACGCCGCTCCGGCGCTGGGAGTGGCTCCTCGCGCAGACGCTCGTCAACACCGTTGTCATCGGCCTGGCGTCGCTGCTCCTTCTGGGGTTGCTCGTCGCCGGAACCGGGGCGACGCTCCCCACCGGGGCGGACGTCTGGCTGGTCGTCCCCTTTGTCGTCGTCGGGACGGCGCTTTTCTGTGCCATCGGCGCACTGCTTGGCAGTTTCGCCGGCTCTCGCGACGGCGTCATCGCCGCGAGCAACGGCCTCGCGGTCCCCCTTCTGTTCCTCTCGGAGGCGTTCGTCCCCCGCGAGATGCTCCCCGGCTGGCTCCCGCTCGAACTCTCCCCGATGACGTATCTCACCCGCGGCCTCCGGGCGGTTACCTACGACGGCTCGCTCGAAAACGGTGTGATCCTCGCACAGTTCCCCCGGCCCGACCCGCACCTCGACCTCGCGGTGCTGTGCGTGTTCGCCGTCGTCGCGTTCGTGGCGGCCGCATTCAAGCTTCCCACGACTGACTAGCTATCACTGCCTCTGGCAGGGGAACACTCCTCCCGGAAAGAACGGAATACTGCCTTCTACAACGGGAACAGCGATTCGGCACTGGGGTCGCGTTCGAGCAGTTCGACCTCGTGGCCGTCCTGGTCTTTCGTGAACGCGTACATGTTGTCACAGGACTTGGGGTCGCGGTAGTCCGGGGCTTCGCGAACCACCAGTCGCTCCCACTCCTCTTGCAGGTCGTCGACGCGGACACAGAGGTGGCCCCACGCGTCGCCCATCGTGTAGGTCCGGCCGTCGTAGTTGTAGGTCAACTCCAGCGCCATCGCCTCCTGTGGCGCGCCCTCGGGGGTGACGAAGTAGTTCGCGAACGTGTCGGCCTCCCATCGACCGACCTCGTCGTACTCGAACTTGCGCGTCCAGTAGCCCAGCGCCGCGTCCGCGTCCTCGACGCGGATCATCGTGTGGTCGAGGCTCCACCGCGCGCCGTAGTCGCGCTCGACGATTTCGATTTCGTGGCCGTCGGGGTCCTTGACGAACGCGTATCCGGGGTTGTCCTCCGGTCGCCGGTAGTCCTCGACGCCCTGGTCCATCAGTTCGTAGTAGGCGTCGTGGACGTCCTCGACGCGGACGGCGATGTGCCCCCAGGCGTCGCCCACTTCGAGGTCGCTTTCCCCCTCGTTGTGGGTCAACTCCAGCATCGCGCTGTCGTCGTGCATGTCCTCCGGTCCCATGTAGACGATGGTGAAATCGTCGCCCTCGAACCGGTCTTTCTCCTCGTATTCGAGGTTGCGCCCGTACCAGTCCAGCGACTCCTCGAGGTCCGAAACGCGGATCATCGTGTGGTCGAGTATCCCGGTCATGCGCCTGGTTCTGGGGACGCTCGGGAAAAGTATCTTGGCATCCCAACAACGCCACGGAGTTCGTCGCCGACAGTCGGCGCGTTTACATTGCAGGGCGTGAACCTACGAGTATGCTCGTGACGCTCGAAGGCCTGGACGGCAGCGGAAAGACGACCTGCGTGGAGGCGCTGGAGGCGTCGACCGCCGTTCCCGAGGGAACGGTGTTCACCCGCGAGCCGACGGGGTCCTGGTACGGGGACGCTGTCCGGCGGTCGATCCGCGACGACGACGCCGACCCGCTGGCCGAACTGTTCCTCTACACCGCCGACCACGCTGACCACATCGCCAACACCATCGAACCCGCACTCGACGGGGGACAGGCGGTCATCTCCGACCGCTACTCCGACTCCCGGTACGCCTACCAGGGTGCGACGCTCGACGGCCGGTTCGACGACCCTGTCGCGTTCGTGCAGGACGTCCACGAGCCCTGGACCCGCCCGCCGGACGCGACCCTGTACCTCGACGTCGATCCAGAAACTGCCACACAGCGAAGCGGCGCGGCCAACAAGTTCGAGACCGTCGACTACCTCGAACGTGTCCGCGAGAACTACGAGCGACTCATCGAGGAGGAACCGGACAGGTTCCACAGAATCGATGCGAGCAAGTCCGCCGATGCGGTCGTCGAGACCGTGATTGACACAGTAGACTCGCTCGTCCGGGGGTAGCCCGCTTCCGTTCCGGAATCTCAGACGTAATCCCGGAGGGTCTTTCGCTCGATGTCGACCGAGTCGACGACGGTGACTGCGACGCGTCTCACCATCCCGACTGTGGATAGGGGCGCGTCGGTGGTACGCGTGTCGGTAAAAAGCGTAAGCGTCAGCGGGGTACGGTCCGTCAGTTCAGACTCGCCCGTTCGGATGGCCGTCGTCGACGAACACGCTGGCGACGCCGCGACCGAACCCGCGGGCGACGCGGGTGGCCACGACGCTCAGCTTCTCTTGCAGGCCGCGCTCGGGTTCGAACTCCTCGACGCGAATCTCGTCGACTCCGAGTTCCGCGGCGAGGTTCTCCTCCATCTCGTCGCGCGGCCCGAGGGTGTCGACCAGGCCGATCTCCCTGGCTTCGGTACCGAGGTAGATGCGCGCCTCGGTCTCGCGTGCGGTCTCGGGGTCGACATCCCTGCCCTCCGCGACCGTCTCGATGAACTGGTCGTACCACTTGATGCCGTTGACGCCGATGGAGCCGACGCGGCTGCCCTCGCGGGCGTGGAACTCGTCACAGCCCGACGCGATCCACATCCCCCCGCTGGCACAGAGGTTCGTGGCGTAGGCGACGGTCGGCCCATCGAACTGCTCGGCGGCGTAGCGAATGTCCTCGCTTGCGACGACCTCCCCGCCGGGCGTGTTCATATTGAGAATCAGTGCTTCCGCGTTCGAGTCCGCGTCGGCTTTCTCGATCTGCTCGACGATATCGTCGGACGCGGCGCTGTTACCGCCTGGCAGCGGCGAGGGGCTGTCCCCGCTCTGGGTGATCGCGCCGTCGACTGACACCTCGGCGACGTTGTAGCCCGGGAACACCTGGCCGGCGATCCGGCCCGAGAGCACGATTCCGAGAACGACCACGAGGACGACCAGCAGGACCTCCAGGGTGCCGAGCGTCGTCTCCGCGGGAACGACACCAAAGAGTATGGTTCCGACCGCGACCGCGACGACGGCCCCGAGTAGTATCACTGCCCCTCGCCCGATTGCATCGAGTCCTGACATGCCACCAGCCCCGTTCTCGGGGCCCCCTAATAAGAATTGCCGAGTGTTCGCACGACAGAAACCGTGGGGGCCTCTGCTCGCGCTCGATTCGAAACCCCCCGGTTTCGACCCCGGAACGGCGGTGCGTGCAATGTCAGGCTGATTTCAGGCGACGCCGCTTTCGAGGTTCTCCAGCAGTTTCCCGGCGAACAACCCGAGCCGCGGGGAGATTTCGTCGCCGTCGTTCGGTTCCGCCGGTTGAGCGGCGAGCGTCTCGACGAACCGCTCGGAGTGTGTCATCGCGTTAATCATGTCGACGACGTCGACGGTGAGCCCCTCGTCCGAGATGTCCATGTCGGGGTGGCGCTCCTTTGCCTCCTCGGAGTACCGGATCGTCCAGGATGGTCCGCCGACCGTCTCTATCGCGCTGTCGACGTCGCCGACTTCGAGCGGACCGTTGTCGGTGCCGACGTATATCCTGCCGTCCTTGACGTACGTTTCGTACCGGACCATCTACCTGCCCTCGCTTGGATTCGAGCTACTATCAAGGTTTGTGCTCCAGTGGGGGTAGTGTTCAGAGAAGCAATACTGGAGTTGTAAACAGCATGAAAGCCCCGAAGCGCTCGCCGGCTCCGACTCACTGCGCTCCTCGTTGCACTGCGGTGCTTGCTTCGTCTCG
>PXQO01000088.1 GCA_003021285.1 Halobacteriales archaeon QH_2_65_14
GCACCCGCATGGAAGCCCCTTCCTGCGGTAGGTCCCGGTCGAAGCACTCTCTCCGGGGACTTGTTCGCCCATCAGCACGGTCGCTCAGTTAACACTGCCCCGGGGAGACTGCAAACTCTCAAAACCTCTCGAACAGCGCCTGCAGGTCGTCACCCAGGAAGGACACGTGGCCGTAGCGGTCGGATTTCTCGGCGGCCATCGCAGTCAGGAGGACGTCGTCGAGCGACGAGGGCACGACAGCGACGTCGCTCGGCGGGTCCGGGTCCCCCCGTGGTACCGGGTCCGAGTCCTCGAACTGTGCCTCGTCGAACGGCGAGCGGCCCGTGAACAGTTCGTAAAACAGGATACCGAGCTGATAGACGTCGGTGACGTTGTCGGGATGGCCGTACGTGTCCGGGTCGACCTGTTCGGGAGCGGTGTACTGTGGGGACAGGCCCTCACTGGTCGTCGAACTGGCCAGCAGGCGGGTCGAGAAGCCCCAGCCGGACACCTCGGGAACGTCCCAGGCACCCTCGACCGACCGGAACAGGACGTTCCCCGGCGTCAGTTCGAGGTGAGCCACACCGCGGGAATGCGCGTGCTCGACGGCCTCCGTCGTTGCGACGGCCGTCCACAGCGCCTGCTCGAAATCCAGTTGGCCAGCGCGCCAGCCCAGGTTCCCGCCGTCCAGGTGCTCCGTGGCCACCCAGGGATGAGGTTCGCCGCCGTAGCCGGCGAGGCTCACGACGTGGTCGTGCTCGTCTATCAGGTCCCAGATTTCGAACCCGCTGAGCAGGCGGTCGACGACGCCGGGATGGAGGGAATCGGGCTCCTGCGGTTCCTTGAGTGCGAGGACGACCTCGCCGTCGGTCGTTTTGACAGTCGCACGGTAGACGTCGGTAACGGGGCTGCTGGCGACGAGTTTGTCCGTCGTTAGCTCGCTGTACGTCACCGAGACCGCCGGAAGTGTCGGAACCTGCTCCGGAATCGGCTTCGCCGACGACCCCGCTCCGTCTGACGTGCCGGAGGAGTCGACGACGAGTACTGCACCCGTCACCGAGTCGTGGTCCGTCGAGACGGTGAGCGTGTGCGTCCCGCTCGCCGCGCCGGCAGTCGGGACGGCCATCGACAGGAGTTCCGATTCGCCGCTCGCAAGCGTCTGCTCGGTGGTGGTCGAACCGAGGCCCTCGACCTCTGCCCGGACGGATTCAGTCCCGTCAACGGTCGCGAGGTTCGTCACCTCGACTCGCAACGTGAGTTCCCTTCCGACCTCGACCGGTGCGTTCGTCCCGAGAAGCGACACCGCCAGCGACGGGGACGAAATATCCGCGACGTAGCCCGAATCCTCGTGGTGGCCGAGCGTTCGCAGTCGGACGCGCGAGTCCTCGCTGGAGCCCCGAACACCCGCATCGAGTGCGTACACGTGCCCGTCGTCACTGCCGAAGACGACCATCCCGTCTACCACAGTCGGCGACGAGAAGACGCCTCGTCCCGTGTCGAAGTGCCACCGCTCCTCCCCTGTCTCTAGGTCCAGCGCGTACATGGCACCGTCGAAACTGCCGATGAACACTGTATCGTCGAGGACCGTGGCCGACGACTTGACCGAATCGCCGGTGGAAACGCGCCACTGCTGGTCCCCGGTCTTCGCATCCAGCGCGTACACGTCGCCAGCGAACGCCCCGAAGACGACCTGCCCGTTCGCGACTGTCGGCGACGAGAAGACATCTCCCCCCGCGTCGAACCGCCAGTGCTCGACCCCCCGGTGGGCGTCGAGGGCGTACACGTTGTCGTCACGGCTCCCGACGTAGACGGTCCCGCCCGCTACTGTAGGTGACGAGTTCACCGCGCTTCCCGTCCGGAACCGCCAGCGTTCGTTGCCGTCGTCTGCATCCAGCGCGTAGACGCGGTTGTCCTTGCTGCCGACGTAGACGGTCCCCCCCACCACCGTCGGGGACGACCGTCCCCCGCCGTCCGTCGTGAACCGCCACTGCTGGGTTCCCGCCTCCGCATCTACCGCATAGAGGCTGTCCCTGCCGAACAAGACGGTCCCCTCCGCGACCGTCGGCGACGAGAAGATGCCGGACATCGAGGACAGCATGGAACCGGTATAGAAGTGCCACTGCTTCTCGTAGGTTTCCGCGTCCAGCGCGTAGAGCCTGCTGTCGTTGCTCCCGACGTACACCGTTCCGTCTGCCACTATCGGTGAGGAGAGGAGGCCGGCCGTCGAACTCAACATGCCCCCGGTCTCGAAGACCTCGCGGCGGGCCCCCGTCTCCGCGTCGAGTTTGTACAGGTTCCCGTCGTTACTGCCGACGTGGACGGCCCCGTCTACAACCGTCGGCGAGGACCGCACCCAGGCACCCGTCCGGAACTGCCAGCGGAGGTCCCCGGCACGACCTGGCTGGTCCTCGTCCCCACCGGAACCGCTCATGGTACGTTACGGTGGTGGTTTGGCACGTCCCATAAGAATAGCTGTTCTGTTTCCGGGGCAGAATCACCCCTCACTGACTTTCGCGCTGGCGGTGAACGATGCCCTGCATGTCGGCCGTTTTCGAGACGAACTCGCGGAGCGCCTCGGCCGTGTCGCCGTCCGCGAGCACGACCGGTTCGCCCTCGTCGCCCCCCTCGCGGACAGTCGGGTCCAGCGGGATGGAGCCGAGAAACGGCATGTCGGTCTCCTCGGCGAACCGTTCGCCGCCGCCCTCGCCGAAAATCGAGTGGCTGCTGCCACAGTCCGGACAGGTAAACGAGGACATGTCGTCGTCGAGCGCGACGTCCTGGGGGGTCGTGACGATGACGGCACCCGTCACCGGGACGCTCTGGAGCATCGTCAACTGCGTGTCGCCGGTCCCGGGTGGCAGGTCGATAACGAGGTAATCGAGGTGGCCCCAGTGGACGTCCTCCCACAGCTGGGTGAGCACGTTGTGGACCATCGGGCCGCGCCAGATGACGGGGTCGTCTTCGCCGACCAGGAAGTCCATGCTCATCAGTTTCGCGCCGTACGCTTCCGGCGGGATGATTTCCTCGTCGGCAGTTGCGGACGGCCGTTCGTCCGTATCGACCATCCGCGGGACGTTCGGCCCGTAGATGTCGGCGTCGAACAGGCCGACGCGCGCACCCAGGTCGGCCAGTCCGACCGCGAGGTTGACCGCGATGGTGCTCTTGCCGACGCCCCCCTTCCCCGACGCGACGGCGATGACGTTCCCGACGTTGGGGAACACCGTGTCCTCGGGGTCAAGCCCGCGGTCGATCTGTGCCGAGAGTTCGACGTCGTACCCGAGGCCGTCGACTGCTTCCCGGACCTCCTCGGCCATGGCTGTCTCCGTCGGCGAGTAGGGCGCGCCGAGCGCGAGGGTAACCCGCACCGTCCGGTCGTCGTCGTCGACGTCGATGTCGGTGACGAGGCCCAGCGAGACGATGTCGTCACCGAGGTGTGGGTCCTCGACCGTGCGTAGCCGCTCGCGAACCGCGTCCGCGTCGGTGGTCATGGGTCACCCTCGGGGTGTTCGGGCGATAAGGATTTCCTCTCGCAACCGCGACTCTGGAACGACCAGGTCGACCGTCGAGGGGCGGAGAAAGGACCCGAGGGAGAACGAAAAGTAAACCCGGGAGGGAGAACGAAAGGCCCACTCCGGCAGTCAGGAGACGACGTCGACGCCGGTGAACTCGAACCGGGCACCGCCCGACTCGCTCTCGGTCACCTCGACGTTCCAGCCGTGTCCCTCGGCGACGCGGGCGACGATGGCGAGACCGAACCCAGTTCCACCGTCGGACGTCGAGAAGCCGGACTCGAAGGCCCGTTCCTGGACCTGTTCGGACATCCCCATGCCGTCGTCTTCCACGTAGAACCCCTCCCCGTCGAGCATCCCGACGGTCACCGTGACGTCCTCGCCGCCGTGCTCGACGGCGTCCTGACGAGCCTGCGAGTCAGGGCTCGTGGAACCGTGTTCCACGGCGTTGCGAAACAGGTTCTCCAGCAGTTGCTGGAGGCGGTTGCTGTCGGCACGGATTTCCGCATCTACCGCAATCGTGATCGTCGCGTCCGCCGTTTCGACGGTCCGCCAGCACCCCTCCACCACGGTCGAGAGGTCGATGTTCTGGAACTCCCCGATCTCCTCGCCGAGGCGGGCGAGCGAGAGCAACTCGTCGGTGAGCGACTCCATCCGGTCGACAGCGCGTGCCACGGCATCGAGGTGTTCGCTGTCGCACTCCTCCATCGCCAGGTCCACCCGGAGCTGTGCGACGTTCAGCGGGTTCCTGATGTCGTGACTGATGATGCTTGCGAACTCGTCGAGGCGCTCGTTCTCGCGCTGGAGGCGGTCGCGCTGTTCGCGGAGCCGTTCCTGCTGGTCGAGCCGCGTGAGCGCCTCCCTGACGTGGCCGGCGAGTATCTCGACCAGTTCGAGGTCCTGCTCGTCAAACGCCCCCGGTTCGAACGCGGCGGCCTGGAAGACGCCGAACTCGCCGATGGGGACGGTCACCGACGACTGAAACTCGCCGACCGGCTCGGCTTCGGGGTGGTCGACGCTGTCATCGATCAGGTACGACTCGCCGGTCTGGTAGGCCGTTCCGGCGATTCCGGCCTCCTCGACCGGGGGTTCCTCGTACTCGGTTAGCTCGGTCGACGTCGCTTCCACGACGATAGAGCCGTTCTGAACGCTATCGACGATGCACAGGTCGAGGTCGAGAATCCCCTCGGCGGCCTCGACCATCAGTTCGTAGACCTCGTCCGTGCTCTCACAGCCCGCGAGTTCGACGCCGACGCCGTGTAGCTGTGCGATCTGTTCGCGCTGCTGTTGCGCGCGGCTCTCGTGGCGCATCTGCTGAGTGATGTCCGAGACGACGATCTGTGTGGCCGGTTGACTCTCGAACGTCACCGGGACGATGGTTCCCCGAGCGTATCGCGAGTTCCCGTCGAGGTCCGTGAAGCGAAAGACCCGCGTGTCGGTCGGTTCGCGGTCGGTCAGCACCTGTTCGAGCCGTTGCCGGGCCTCCGGCAACTCTTCCTCGGGGAGTATTTCCTCGATGTGCATCCCGACGAGGTCGTCCGCGGACTGGGCACCGAGCGTCTCGACCGCCTTCGCGTTGACGTACCGGATCGTTTCGTCCTCACAGACGACGAGTATCGGGATCGGTGCCTCGTCGACCAGCGTCCGGTACTCCTGTGTTCG
>PXQO01000089.1 GCA_003021285.1 Halobacteriales archaeon QH_2_65_14
CGAGCGGGAGCGGGAGCACCGCGAGCGCTCCACCTGCTCGCGCGGTGACCGAAGGGAACCGCAAGAGCGAAGCGAGCCCTGAGAGGCCCCCGAGTCGAGCAGGCGGGGGCTTCCCACACATTCGAGTTCTTCAATTTCTTCCCCGAGGTACTAGGCTCCCGGTCGCGATCAATCGTCAGTAGTACCCCAGGACTCGCTCTCGGCCTGTCCGGAAACTGGCGGTGAGGTGTCGGAAGAAGGGCGGAGCCGTGCAGTAACACCGTCGGCGTCGAGGTCGAACGCGACACCCTCGACGACGGCACGGAACCGCTTGCGGTGGTGACCGTTCGGGTCGATCTGCACGTCGGTCTCGAGGAGTCCGGCGTCCTGGAGGCTGTCGAGGCGTCTGTACGCCGTCGCCTTCGAGACCTCTGCAGCATCCACGACCTCGCGCCCGGTCCGTGGCTGTTCGAGGACAGCCCCGAGTACCCGGCGAGTGTACTCGTCGCCCAGTAGCTCCATGATCTCCCCGCCGGGAACAGTCAGTGTCCGGCTCTCTGTTCCCGTGAGCCCGGTGTCCGGCGGTTCAGGAGCGTACGCAGGAGACCGCTGGTTGCCTGTCATACTCGTCGACCGCACCGGACACTGCCGAAAAGCGGGACGGAGAATGGTCCGTAGAACTGAATAGGGGCCGAGCGCGACAAGAAGGGGATTTTCCCGGGCGGACGAGGGCACTCGCCGGTCAGTCACCCGGGAGCAAGTCCTCGGAGACTGCCGGAACCGTCATCGAGTCCCCGGAGTACCGGCTCCACAGCACGAGCAGGCTCGGCAACACGAGCAGGCTCACCAGGAAGGCGGTCACGAGTGCGATGACCACGATGCTCCCGAAACTCTCGATTTGCGGGTGGGGGACGAGCGCGATGGTCCCGAACGCACCAGCGGAGGTGAGGGTACTGCCGAGCAGTGCCCCGCCGGTGCCGGTCACCGCGGCTTCCAGCGCCGCAACCGGCGGCTTGCCGTCATTGAGTTCGTCCGCGAAGCGATCACCGACGTGGATGTTGTAGTCGATCCCGACACCGATGACCAGGCTCATCAGGAGCGCGGTCAACAGCGTGAGGGGGATGCCGAGCAGGTACATACCGCCGATGACCAGCCCGACGACCAGCACGATGGGCAGGGCCACGACGGCCCCCAGTGACGCACTGCCGTGCATGTACCTGAACACGGCGGTCAACGCGAGGACGACCGCGAGGAGCCCGATCACCATCGTCAGCAGTATCCCGCCGACAATCTGATCGAGGACCGCACTGTTGACGGCGAGCAGTCCCGCTGCGGTCGCCGTCCGCTCGCCGTCTCCTTCCATGACAGCGGCCCCGTCGTCGAGTTTCGATGTCACCTCGTCAGCGTCCGAGGTGTCCGCATCCAGCGAGAGTGTCACGAGCAGCGAGCGGTATTCGCCATCCCGGTACTCGATGACGCGCTCGGCAGTATCGCCGTCGGCCGCGTAGAAGGCGTCGTACAGCGCTTCGAGGTTCCGGTCGGGGACGCCGTCACCGTTCGCGTCGGCCCGCTGGAAAACGGCAGCGAAGGTGTCGTTCTCCGCTGCGACGCGTTGCATCGCGGTCACCGGCGAGAGTTCGGCCTGTCCCTGTGTCTCATCAACGAGCAGTCCTTCGTCCTCGATGGCACGGACGCCGTCGTCGACGTCTATGAGCGTGCTGTCGTCGGTCACGTCACCTTCGACGAGTATCCGCGACTTGACCGCGTCGTCGGCGCTGGCAGGCTGGTAGACCTCCCCGACGTGTTGCTGGTTCGCCATCACGTCGCTCGTCTCCCAGCCCAGCGGGCCGGGTAGTTGCTGTTTCCACTCCGCAACCTCGCCGTCGGATTGCTGGTAACTCTCCTCACCGAGTTCGGTCCACGCGAGGCCACCGGCAGTGCCGACCACGAGGGCAACGACCAGCACGGCCGGGGCCGCACGCTTTGCGAGCCTGACGGACCCGCCGAGGACCGGACGGAGGTAGTTACCGTGCCCGAGCGGGGCCTTCCGGCGGTCCAGCCCGAACCGTTCGAGCAACCCATCGATGCCGACTTTGAGCGCCGGCACGACGGTGACGAAGATGACCAGCGCGGAAATGACGCCGAGTGTGATGCTCACACCGAGATTGCGGATGGTCGGAAGCGGATTCGCCAGGTTCGCCATGAACCCGATGGAGGCGGTCACCGTCACGAGCACAAGCGCCGTCGAAACCAGGCGAACGCCCCTGTTCATGGGTTCGCTGATTCCCTCGTCGGGGCCGCGTTCCTCCCGGTAGCGGTTGAAGACGTGGAACCCGAAGTCGATGCTCAGTCCGGTGATCAGGACGACCGGAATGATGCTGATGGTCCCGGCTTCGACGCCGAGCCAGCCCAGCAACCCGAACATCCACAGCACCGAGAGCACGACCCCGCTCATGCCGACGACGACGTCGACCAGGTCGCGGTAGGCGAACCCGAGAACCAGCAGGATGAGCAACAGCGCGACCGGCAACACCAGTTCGACCATCTCGCCGAAGAAGTGTTCCCTGGCGTCGTCCCAGGCGGTCCCGTTCAGGACGAAAAAGCCTGCCGTCGAATACTCGTCTGCCGTCTCGTAGAGCGCCGTGCTTGCCTCCCTCCGGGTGGCTACGTCACTGCTCGAATCGAAAGCGACCAGAACACGACGGTCGGTCGCTGACGTGCTCCCGTCGTGTTCTGTCGAGAGAAACTGCCCTGCACGCGGGTTCTCGGCCAGTACCCCGCCGACTAACCCTTCGACTTCGGCCGCACTCGCGTTTTCGAGTGCGCGTATCTGCTCGTCGAGCGTCGCACTCCGGTCACCGGCCGCCCGCTTGGCGACGAGGTTCTCGATGCCGACGATGCCGTCCTCGTGGAGGCTCGCCCCCACCGCATCGCTCTCCAGGACGTCCTGCTGATACCGCAATCCTTCGAGCAGTGACGCCTTCGAGAGGACGTTTCCGCCCTCCTCGCGGACGTAGACGACCTGTATCGACCGGTTCGAACGGCGCTCGGTCGCAGGACGGTACTGCTCCTCGATGTACTGCTGGGTCTGTACCCTGTCGATATCGTCGAACTCGCCGCTCGTGCCGCCGGCCTCGCTTCCCGTGTTTAGCTGTGGAATCCCGGCGACGACGACTCCCGACAGCACCAACATTACCAGCAACGTGATGCGATGGTGCTCGGTCACGAAGCCGACTGTCCGGCTGAGTATCTTCCCTATCATCCTGTTTTAGGCCTCGACCCTCTCCCTCCTGGAGATGGATGCTAGGTATTGAGGACTCCCTGTCAAAGCAATCTAGTAATAAAGAAGCAGATACGGAGGTTTCGGCACAACGTCGAGTAGCGGGGGAGAAACGGGGATGGTGCGGAATCGAACGGGTGAGAGAACGTAGGCCCACTCATAGTGGTTGTTGTGATTAGTTACTGCCGTGGAGTCACAACAACCACTATCAGTAGTGCCAGGGGTACTCCCGGAAGTTCGGGGCCCGGCCTTCGTTGAACGCCTCCCGGCCCTCGCGCGCCTCGTCGGTCATGTAGCCCAGCCGGGTCGCCTCGCCGGCGAACACCTGCTGGCCGACCATGCCGTCGTCGGCGAGGTTGAACGCGTACTTCAGCATGCGGATAGCCATAGGCGATTTGCGCGTGATCGTATCGGCCCAGTCGAGGGCGACGTCTTCGAGCTGGTCATGGGGGACGACGTCGTTGACCATCCCCATTTCGTCGGCCTCCTCGGCGTCGTACTCGCGGCCGAGGAAGAATATCTCGCGGGCCGTTTTCTGCCCGACCTGCCGGGCGAGATACGCCGACCCGAAGCCGGCGTCGAACGACGCCACGTCGGCGTCGGTCTGTTTGAACATCCCGTGTTCCTCGCTCGCCAGCGTCAGGTCACAGACGACGTGCAGCGAGTGGCCCCCACCGGCCGCCCAGCCCGGTACCACACAGATGACCGGTTTGGGCATGAAGCGGATGAGCCGCTGGACTTCCAGGATGTGCAGGCGACCGACCCCCTCCCGAGCGGCCGGCTCGTCGTCCTCGTTGGGCGTCTCGCCGCTTCCCTCCTCGGCGCTTTCCGTCTGGCTGTACTCGTATCCGGACTCGCCACGGATCGACTGGTCGCCGCCGGCACAGAACGCCCAGCCACCGTCCTTCGGCGACGGGCCGTTGCCGGTGAGGAGCACACAGCCGACGGTCGGCTGGCGGCGCGCGTGGTCGAGCGCGGTGTACAGTTCGTCGACCGTCTCCGGCCGGAACGCGTTTCGCACGGCCGGGCGGTCGAAGGCGATGCGAACTGCCGGCACGTCGGTCCCGCGGTGGTACGTGACGTCCTCGAACGCGAACCCGTCGACTGGTTCCCACCGGTTGTCGTCGAAAATCTGGGAGACCATACACACGGTTCACCCGGCGCATATTTGTGTTCCGGGGTTCCTGACAGCGGCCTCAGCAAGGGAACCGACGCGGAAAAAGCGGGTTCGACCGTTTCGGGCAACAGTCAGTACGATCCGGAAGCCTGACCGGATGAATTATGCCTCGATGGCTTCGGTGGACTGAGCTTCGACGTCCTCGTGGGCGTCCAACAGCATGTCGACCTGCTCGTCCAGCGCGTCGAGATACTCGTCAGTCATCTCGTCGTACACGTCGGCACTCACCTCGAACTCCGAGGAGACGTTCGCAAAGAACGCTTCGTGGTTCTCGAACAGCACCTCGACCTGCTCGTCGAACGCCTCGCGGATGTCGTCAGTCGCCGTCTCGGTGCCGGGGACGTTCGCCTCGAACGCGTCGAGCGCATCGTGGACGGCAGCCTGCTGGAGTTCGAGGCTCCGGCGCTGGATCGACTCCTGGCTGTCCATGCTGTCGAGTGCCGCCGCCGTGACGCGCCGCTGGGTCGACCCGGTACGGAGAACACTCGGATACATCACAGCAGGTACTGGAAGCTAACTGCCCATCGCTTTCACAATTTGAAGTGATGCTGTCACGATATATACCATTTCCAGGCCGAGAAAACCGAGTGCTTCCAGGAACTGGCGGGCCGTCCGGAAGCCGTAATTCTGGCGGTTCTGGTGTCAAATCTCCCCCGTTAGTGTTAGGTATCCAACCAGAGGATTGCTGAAATCAACAATTCAAGGCACAAAATTAAATAGTATTTTGTCATACTATTATTATAGCATGATTCGTTCAGATTTGTACGTTGAAAGTACCGGGGAGGTTCTCGTCGAGAGTCTAGAGAGCGCCCAGGATGAGCTTTTCCTCGTGAATCCGACCCGGGACACGATGGAGGAACTCGTCACCACAGTACAGGGGTTCGACGATCCACCGGTCGTGAAACTGTTTGCGGACGAGGACCCTCTGAAAGACGTGATTAAGGACTTCATCATCGCCAGTTCGCTTGCGGATTTGGTCGCCGACGACGTGGTAACGATCCGAACCCTGGGAGACGTCCCCCGAAGCTCTCTCCTGTTGACAGACACGTTTCTCATCTCACTTGTCGTCGGCAATGAGCGAGTAGCAGGGCTCAGCGCCAGCGAGGAATCGTTCATCGGATCGACCCACAGCCACTACGAGGGGCGCTGGCAGTCGGCGGAGTCGTTTTCGCTCCGAACACCGCCACTGACCCGTATCCGCGAGACCCTAGAGGAGGATATCGGTTCCGGGGCCGTCGAGGACTTCGACCGGGTTCTCGACTGCCTGGAGACGGCCCGCGGTGACGGCGACGGCCTCGACGAGGTTACAATCGCACTGCTCGTTGCCGCCAACAACGGCGTCCTGCTATACGACGTGAGCCGCTGGGGGGAGGACATCAGGCTGGCCAGCAAGGCGACGTTCTCCCGGAGCAAGAACCGACTCGAAGACAAGGGACTCATCGATACGGAGAAGGTCCCCATCGACGTTGGCCGCCCACGCCTGCGTCTCAGACTGGGTGACGGCGAACTGCGGGCTGCCGACATCGAGGCAGTGGCCGAACGTGCACAGGAGAAGCTGAACTGAGCGCATCCGGCGCTTACAATACGACGGCAGTCCACTCCGAAAAGTACTTGACTACCTACTAATTACATATAATTAGAAATGTCGAACCAGACGGAGTTCCCGGAGTACGTCGATGTCGATTACACGGCAGGAGAGGGACAGAACCCGGGCGATTACCCCCGGATCGAGGACAAGATAGAGAAGGCAATCGAGGTAACCAAGAAGGGACTCGAAGAGTACGAGAACCCGGTCGTGATGTGGACTGGTGGCAAGGACTCGACGCTGACACTGTATTTCGTCCTCGAAGTAGCGGACCAGTTCGACCTCGAACTGCCCGATGCGGTGTTCATCGACCACTACCAGCACTTCGAGGAGATTCACGATTTTGTCGACCGCTGGGCCGACGAGTGGGGCATCGACGTCATCTACGCGCGAAACGAAGACGTCGGTGCGTACGCCGAGGAACACGACCTCGACCCCGGTGACGATATCCCGGTGGACGCGCTGAACGAGCAGAACACGCACCACGTCAGGAACATCCTCGAATACGAGGAGGATACGTTTCCCTTCCTGCTTGACACGTACGTCGGCAACCACCTGCTCAAGACGGTCGCTCTCAACCGGACGCTCGAAGAACACGACGTCGACGGCGTCCTCTCGGGCGTGCGCTGGGACGAGCAGGAAGCGCGCGCCGACGAGACGTTCTTCTCGCCGCGACACGACCCCGACATCTATCCGCCACACGACCGCATCCAGCCTATCCTCCAGTTCGACGAGGCGGCGGTCTGGGAGGCGTTCTGGCAGTTCGTCGTCCCCGACACGGTCGACGCCTTCCCCGACGACGGGTACGTTCCACAGGGCCAAGACGACCTCCCCGATGGCGTCTCACAGGAGGACATCCCGGTTTCGCCGAAGTACTTCGCCGGCTTCCGGTCGCTGGGAAGCGAAGTCAGTACGGAGAAAAGCGACGAGGAACCGGCGTGGCTGCAGGACCTGGAATCGACCACCGAGCGTGCCGGGCGCGCACAGGACAAGGAGGACCTGATGGAACGCCTGCGCGACCTCGGGTACATGTAGGCGGAACGCGCTCTTACTCGATTTCTTCGTCCTCGCCGTCCACCCCCGATTGTGTCCGTCGCTCCCGTTCCCAGAGCGCCGGCGTCGGGACGGCGTCCAGCCGTGCGATTATCGGACGGTAGCTGAACACGACCACGAGTATGATGGCGAATTCGACCAGCGGCCCCAGGTCGTCGACAGTCCCCCGGATGATTCCGATGACCACCACGACGAGTAGAACCATCACGACGTAGTGGGGCACGAGTTCGATGACCTCGTCTCTGTTTACCATACGTCCACTTCACCGTAGGCGACAAAAAAAGGTCGGAGCGGTCCCGGACCTCGCCGCGAACGGGGTGACCCCCGGTTACACGAGCGTAACCACCGTCACACACCCCGGACATTTACGTGCTCCCGAGACGGTTCCGGGAGTTACTAGAGGGTGAGCGCCTAACTGGGAGATATGGACGGACAGACAGCGGTCATCACGGGCGCGAGCCGTGGTATCGGGAAGGCCGTCGCAGAGGCGTTCGCATCTGCAGGGGCCCACGTGGTCATCTGTGCGAGGAACGGGGACCGAATCGAGGAAGCCGCGGACGCTATCCGGGAGGCGGGCGGGTCGGCGACCGTAAGCCGTGCCGACGTCCGCGACGAGTTCGACGTCGAACGGCTGATGGAACGGGCCGCCGAAATCGGCGGGGACATCGACTACGTCGTCGCGAATGCGGGCATCTACCACGGCACTGCAGGTAAGACGTCCCTCGGAACGGAAAGCTACGCCGCCTTCGACGACCACCTGCGAACGAACGCCCGTGGCGTCTTTGCGACGCTATCCGAGGCGGTCCCGCATCTCAGTAACGACGCCAGATTGCTCGTCCCTTCGGGCGTCGTTGCACGGAACACCTCTCCAGGGTACGGGTCCTACGCAGTGTCCAAGGCCGCCGCCGAAGCCATCGTTCGGGGATTCGCGGCTGACACCGACTACGACGTCTGCGTGGTCGACCCCGGTCAGGTCGCGACCGACCTGACTGGCGGCGAGGGCCACGACCCCGACGACGCCGCCGAACAGTTCCGCTGGGTCGCCCGCGATGCCCCCGCCGACCTGTTCGACGGCGGCGTCGTCGACCGTAAAACCTGGCGCGAACACGTCTCCTGATCTCTCAACCAGTATATTGTTTTACCCGATCAGTATATAGTCCAGAGAATTATTATATACCTAGTTCGTAGGCAGTGGTATGGAGACGCGCAAGGTGCAGGTGACAGGCGGGTCGACCTACACAGTGTCACTGCCCAAAGACTGGGCGACGGAAAACGGTGTCAGTTCGGGGACGACAGTAGAATTTCACGCGGAGGGGGATTTGCTCTTGGTGACGCCACAGCGCGAGAACGAACGCACCGAGGGGTCACTGAACATCTCGGACCTCGACGGCGAGCAGGAGCTACGGAGAGCAGTCATGACGATGTACGTGAGCGGGTTCGACGTCATCAACCTGACGACCGACAGGATGACAGCCGAGCAGCGCAGGACAATCCGTGACGCGACCCAGGGGCTGGTCGGACTCGAAGTCATCGAGGAGATGCCCGACAAGATGGTGTTGCAGGACCTGCTTGACTCCTCGGAGCTGTCGATTGGAAACGCTATCACGCGGATGCAACTGGTCGCGCTCACGATGCTGGAGGACGCCGTCGAGGCGCTGATCACCGACGACGACGAACTCGCACAGGACGTGATAGAACGCGACGACGACGTAGACCGGCTCTGGTATATGACCTCGCGGGTCTTCAGGACGGTCCTTCGCAATCCGACAGCCGCAAACGAGATCGGGTATACGCGCGAGACCTGTTTCGACTTCCAGTCCAGCGCACGTCAGCTCGAACGCATCGCGGACCACGCCACGAAGATCGCCAAACTCGCACTGGAGGTAGAGGAGATACCGGAGAACGCCACAGAGCCGCTCCGGGAACTCCGCACGGAGGCCGCACGCGTTCCGGACACGGCGATGAACGCCCTGCTGGCGGACGATTCGGAGGAGGCCGTCGAACTGGCGAGCGAGGCACGCGCTCACATCGAAGTCATCGACGAACTCGTCCGCGAAGTCGACAAAGAGATACACGATTTCGACCCGCAACTGGCCCAGGTACTCGGGCTGGTCATCGACTCGCTGTCACGGACCGCCGACTACGGAACCAACATCGCCGAGAGCGCACTCCAGAAGGCCGCACCGCGCCCCTGAACGGGTAGTTACTCGTCCTCGAGGAGAACGGCGTTGACCTGCCCGTCCTGTCCGGGCCTGGAGGTAACCCGGGCCGTCCCTTCGGTGGTTTCGATGAGTGCACCGCGCGTAATGATGTTCCGGCGTGCGTAGTTGGGGTCGGCCGGGTTCTCGACGACGTTCGTGATTTCGGCGGGGGCGACGCTTCCGTCGGTCGCAACGCTTGCGATGTTGGTGGTGATCGCCCGGACCTTCTCGGCGTTTCCGCGCGCGTCGACAGTTTTCAGTTTCGGTTCTCCGACCTGCGTTTCGGTCGGTTCGGAGCCGAGTTCGTGTTTGCGCCTGTCCCGCTTCGGTCGTCGTCGACCGCCAGTCCGTCGGCGGGTCGAGCGTCCCTGGTCTTTCATATCACAACGATTGCACAGCCGATACTTGAACCTCTCGAATCGCTTGCCCGCCAGATGCGGAACGTGGCCCC
>PXQO01000090.1:0-15830 GCA_003021285.1 Halobacteriales archaeon QH_2_65_14
ACGTCCGCGACGCTGGCATCGACTTTTCCGACCCGACGACGGGCGATCAGGGCATCGTCCACGTCATCGGGCCGGAACAGGGACTCACCCAGCCCGGGATGACAATCGTCTGTGGCGATTCGCACACCTCGACCCACGGCGCGTTCGGTGCGCTCGCGTTCGGCATCGGCACCTCGCAAATCCGGGACGTCCTGGCGACGGGCTGTGTGGCAATGGAGAAACAGCAGGTGCGGCGCATCGAGGTCACAGGCGAACTCGGTCCCGGCGTCACCGCGAAAGACGTCATCCTGACGACCATCCGGGAACTCGGGACCGACGGCGGCGTCGGCTACGTCTACGAGTACGGCGGCGACGCCATCGAGTCACTCGGCATGGAGGGCCGGATGAGCATCTGTAACATGTCCATCGAAGGCGGCGCGCGCGCCGGCTACGTCAACCCCGACGAGACCACGTTCGAGTGGCTGTGCGAGACCGACGCCTTCCGGGACGACCCCGAGCGCTTCGAGCGGCTCCGGCCCTACTGGGAGTCCGTCGCGTCCGACGGCGACGCCGAGTACGACGACGTGGTCGAAATCGACGGCGACGCCATCGAACCGATGGTCACCTGGGGCACGACGCCGGGACAGGGCGTCGGCATCACCGAGCCGATTCCCGACCCCGCGGAGCTGTCCGACGGCGAGCGCGAGGTCACAGAGCGTGCACAGGAACACATGCGCGTCACGCCCGGCGAGACGATGGCAGGCTACGAAATCGACGTCGCCTTCCTCGGCTCGTGTACGAACGCCCGGCTGGCCGACCTGCGGGCGGCCGCCGACGTCCTCGACGGGCGCGAGGTCCATCCCGACGTCCGGGCGATGGTCGTTCCGGGGAGCCAGCGCGTGAAAGCCGCCGCCGAGCGCGAGGGCCTCGACGAGGTGTTCCGCGAGGCCGGCTTCGAGTGGCGCGGTGCCGGCTGTTCGATGTGTCTCGGCATGAACGAGGACCAACTGGTCGGCGACGAGGCGTGTGCCTCCTCGTCGAACCGGAACTTCGTCGGCCGGCAGGGCAGCCCCGACGGGCGGACCGTCCTGATGAGTCCGCGGATGGTCGTTGCGGCAGCCGTGACCGGCGAAGTGACCGACGTGCGCGAACTCGCGGAGGTGACGCCCGCATGAGCGACGCCGGACGCGACGGCACGGACGTCCCCCGGGTCGAGCGCGTCACCGGAACCGGCATCCCGGTCCGCGGCGACGAGATCGACACGGACCAGATCATCCCCGCGCGGTTCATGAAGGTCGTCACATTCGACGGCCTCGGGCAGTTCGCCTTTTTCGACCAGCGCTTCGACGACGACGAGACCCCCCTCGACCACCCGTTCAACGACGACCGGTACCGGGAGGCGTCGGTCCTGGTCGTGAACGCCAACTTCGGCTGTGGCTCCTCGCGCGAACACGCCCCCCAGGCACTCGCCCGCTGGGGTATCGACGCCATCGTCGGCGGGAGTTTCGCCGAAATCTTCGCCGGCAACTGTCTCGGTCTCGGCATTCCCACCGTGACCGCCGACACCGAGACGGTCGCGGACCTGCAGGCCTGGGTCGAGGACCATCCGGACGAGGAGATCACCGTCGACGTCGCGGGCGAAACCGTCAGCTACGGCGACCGGGAGGTCGACGCGGCGGTCGACGACGCCCAGCGGAGGGCGCTCGTCGAGGGTGACTGGGACACGACAGCGCTCATGCGCTCGAACGGGTCGGCGGTGCTGGACACTGCCGAGTCGCTGCCCTACGTCGAGGACCCTGGAGAGCCATGACCCACGAGATTGCCCTCATCCCCGGCGACGGCATCGGACAGGAGGTCGTTCCGGCGGCAATCGAGGTGCTTTCGGCGGTCGGTCCCGGCTTCGAGTTCGTCGAGTTGAGTGCTGGCGACCACGTGCGCGACGAGCGGGGCAACCCGCTGCCGGCGGAGACGGTCGAGGCCGTTTCGACTGCGGACGCGACGCTGTTCGGCGCGGCAGGCGAGACGGCGGCGGACGTCATCCTGCCGCTCCGGCGGGCGGTCGACTCGTTCGTGAACGTCCGCCCGGCGCGGACCTACCCCGGCGTCGACGCCCTCCGGCCGGGGACCGACCTGGTCTTCCTCCGGGAGAACACCGAAGGCGTCTACGCGGGCCACGAATCGCGCCTGACCGACGACGTCTCGACGCTGACCCGGGTCGTCACGGCGTCGGCCTCCGAGCGACTCGCCGAGTACGCCTGCGAGTACGTCGAAGACGCGGGCCGCGACGGATTCACGGTCGTCCACAAGGCGAACGTGATGCGCGAGACGGACGGACTGTTCCGGGAGACAGTCCTCGGCGTGGCCGAGGAACGCGGCGTCGAGACGACCGAGGTGCTGATGGACGCGTTCGCAACGTGGTTCCCCCTCGACCCCGCGCAGTTCGGGGTCGTCGTCTGCCCGAACCTCGCGGGCGACGTGCTCTCGGACCTCGCGGCGGGGCTCGTCGGCGGCCTGGGCCTGTTGCCGTCGGCGAACGTCGGCCCCCGCGACGATGCTCTCGGCCGCCATGTTGCTGGAGTTCCTGGGGTACGACTCACAGGCCCGGACAGTCCGAACGGCCGTCGAGTCGGTGCTGGAGCGCGGTCCGAGAACGCCGGACCTGGGCGGCGAGGCGTCGACTGCCGAGGTCACTGACGCCGTCGTCGAGGAGGTGATGGCGGCGTGACGGGCGCGTCACTTCCACCACTGGACGCGACGGACCTGGACGACGGGGTGAAGCTGCTGGACACGACGCTACGGGACGGCGAGCAGGCACCCGGCGTTTCGCTGACCTCCGAGGAGAAAGCCCACATCGCCCGAAAACTGGACGCGGCGGGTATCGACGTCATCGAGGCCGGGAGCGCCTGCACCGGGGACGGCGAGCGCGCGACCATCGAGCGGGTGACGGCGCTCGACCTCTCGGCGCGGGTGACGAGTTTCTGTCGCGGACTCCAGCGCGACGTCGACCTGGCGCTGGACTGTGGCGTGGACGGCATCGACCTCGTCGTGCCGGCGAGCGACAGGCATGTCACCGGGAAAGTCGACACGACGCGCGAGGCGAACGTCGCTCGAACCGTGGAACTGGTCGAGTACGCGACCGACCACGGCCTCTGGGTCGAGGTCATCGGCGAGGACGGGTCGCGCGCCGACCTCGACTACCTCGAACGCCTCATGGCCGCCGCGCTCGACGCCGGCGCGGACCGCGTTTGCTACGCCGACACGGTCGGGCACGCGACGCCCGAGCGGACCCGGGAGTGCGCCTCGACGCTCGCCGACCTCGGGCCGACGAGCACGCACACGCACGACGACCTCGGACTGGCGATGGCGAACGCGCTCGTTTCGGTCGCCGCCGGCGCGGATATGGTCCACGGAACGGTCAACGGCATCGGCGAGCGCGCCGGCAACGTCGCACTCGAAGAGGTCGCCATCGCGCTCGACCACGGTTACGACGTCGCGACGATGGACCTCGAACGGGTCTACGACCTCGCGCAACTGGTCGCCAACCGGACCGGCATCCCGCTGGCCCCGAACAAGGCCGTCGTCGGGGAGAACGCGTTCACCCACGAATCCGGCATCCACACCGACGGCACCCTCAAGGACGACGCGATGTACGAGCCCTACCCGCCCGAGAAGGTGGGCCGGACCCGCCGGCTGGCGCTGGGCAAGCATGCGGGCCGTGCCGGCATCGAGGCGGCACTCGACGAACGCGGCGTGTCGGTCACCGACGAGGAACTCGCCGAGGTCGTCGCCCGCGTCAAGGCCATCGGCGACCGCGGCAAGCGCGTCACGGACGCGGACCTGCTGACGATTGCCGAGTCGGTTCGCGGGACCGACTACGACCGCCGGGTCGAACTGCTCGACCTGACCGCGATCAGCGGCGTGAACCCGCCGACAGCGAGCGTCCGACTGGCCGTCGACGGCGAGGAGCGCGAGAACGCATCGACCGGCTCCGGTCCCGTGGACGCGGCGATGAACGCGGTCGTCGAGGCGCTCAGTCACGAAATCGAGGCCTCGCTGGACTCGTACCACGTCGACGCCATCACCGGCGGCACCGACGCCGTCGTCACCGTCGACGTCGAGATGTCCCGCGACGACGAGACGGTCGCCGTCACCGCCAGCGACTCGGACATCACGTCGGCGTCCGTGACCGCGATGATCGACGCCATGGACCGCCTCGTCGCCTCGGGCGAGGAACCCGTGCCTGCCGACGACTGATCGTGGCGGCCGTGATTCTTCACAGGCGAGTCGTCAGGGATAGCCCGTTTCGACTGCTGAACCAGCCACCAATCGAGGCAGGGTCGAAACTGGTCACAGCAGTCGCTATGACGTTCCCGAATTCTTGCACCACTCACGAGGCTTAAGAGCCTCCGGCACCGCCTACGGAGTATGAGTCAACAGCCACGCGGGCGGCGAGAAAAGCCCGAGGAGTTGCCGAGCACCGACGTCACCGAGGGGCCCGACCGGGCACCCCACCGGTCGATGTTCTACGCGATGGGGTACGACGAGGAGGACCTGGCCTCACCGATGGTCGGCGTCGCCAACCCGGCGGCGGACATCACGCCGTGTAACGTCCACCTGAACGACCTCGCGGAGGAAGCCTGGCACGGCATCGACGCGGCCGGCGGGATGCCCATCGAGTTCGGGACCATCACCATCTCGGACGCCATCTCGATGGGGACCGAGGGGATGAAGGCGTCGCTGACCTCGCGGGAGGTCATCGCCGATTCCGTGGAACTGGTGACCTTCGGCGAGCGCCTCGACGGACTGGTGACGCTCGCTGGCTGTGACAAGAACCTCCCCGGGATGATGATGGCGGCCATCCGGACGGACCGCCCGACGGTGTTCGTCTACGGCGGGACCATCCTCCCCGGGCAGTGGCGGGGCGAGGACGCCACCATCCAGGACGTCTTCGAGGGCGTCGGCGCTCACGCAGAGGGGCGGTTGAGCGACGAGGAACTCGAAGAACTCGAACACAGCGCCTGTCCCGGGCCTGGGTCGTGTGCCGGGATGTACACCGCGAACACGATGGCGTCGATGAGCGAGGCGCTCGGACTCGCCCCGCTCGGGAGCGCGACCGCGCCGGCAGTCACGGACGAACGCGAGGCCATCGCCGCCGAGGCCGGCGAACTAATCCTGGAGTGCATCGAGGCCGACCGCCGCCCCTCGGATATTCTCTCCCGGGCGTCCTTCGAGAACGCAATCACGCTGGCTGTCGCCATCGGCGGGTCGACGAACTCGGTGTTGCACCTGCTCGCGCTCGCCGCGGAGGCGGGTATCGACCTCGACATCGAGACGTTCGACGAGATATCCCGCGAGACGCCACACATCGTCGACGTTCGGCCCGGCGGGACGCACGTGATGGCCGACCTCCACGAGCAGGGCGGCATCCCGGTCGTCCTCCGGCGACTGCTCGACGCGGGGCTGCTGGACGGCGACGCGATGACGGTAACGGGTCGGACGCTCGCCGGGGAACTCGACGCACTCGACCTGTCGGCCGACGACGACATCGACCCAGCGGTCGTCCGGTCCCTCGATGACCCTATCCACGAGCAGGGCGCGCTCGTGGTCCTCACCGGCAATCTCGCGCCCGGCGGCGCGGTGCTGAAGGTCACGGGCGACGACCAGCTCCGCCACGAGGGGCCGGCGAGAGTCTTCGAGTGCGAGGAAGACGCCATGGAGTGGGTGCAGGGCGGGAACGTCGAGTCCGGCGACGTCATCGTCATCAGGAACGAGGGGCCACGCGGCGGTCCGGGGATGCGCGAGATGCTCGGCGTCACGGCGGCCGTCGTCGGGCAGGGACACGAGGAGGACGTCGCGTTGCTGACCGACGGGCGGTTCTCGGGGGCGCGAGGACGGCGACACCGTCACGGTCGACGTCCCGAACCGCGAACTGTCGGTCGACCTCTCCGAGGCGGACCTGGCGGCGCGTCTCGACGACTGGGAACAACCCGAACCCAACTACACCTCCGGTGTGCTCGCGAAGTACGGCGCGCTGTTTGGCTCGGCGGCCAACGGCGCGGTGACCAATCCCGGCGTCACGCGCGACGAGTGAGCGAGTAGCGCGCGCTGGCGGTGGCACGCGCCTCTCGCTGATGGCCAGAGTGACGCCCGGCCCTGTCAGGTCCGGCGTTCGATGACGAAGCGGGTGAAATTCCGGAGGTTCTGCTCCGCGTCGGGTTCGAGGTCGAGATCGTCGAGGTGGCCCCGTGCGCTCGCCGCGAGTTCCTCCGCGCGTTCGCGGGCGTAGTCGAGTGCCTCGACCGACTGCATGATGTCGATTGCTTCCATGATTTCCTCGTCGGTGTTTTCCTCGGCCCAGAGTATCTCTTCGAGGCGGGCGCCGGCCTTGTCGAGCGTGTTCTCGATGTCCAGGATGTCGTCGCTGATCTGGAATGCGATGGACATCTCCTCGGCGTACCGGGCCAGTTGCCCCTCGACGGCGTCGGGCTGGTCGGTCACGATGGCCGCAAGGCGGGCGACGATGCTCGCCAGACAGCCCGTCTTGCAGGCACACATCTCGTAGTAGCGCCGTTCGTCGACCGTGATTTCCCGCTGATTGTGCCAGCAGATGTCCATCCCTTGGCCGAGATGCGTCCTGTTGAGTTCGTGGGTCAGCATCTCGTAGGCCGCCAGGCGCTGGCTCTCGTCGAGCTTTCCGGCGTTGCGGTCGATGACCTTCAGCGGGATGAAGTACATCGCGTTGCCGGCGTTGAGCGCGATGTCGGTCCCGAACCGGTGGTGGAGGGCAGTCTCGCCGCGCCGCATCCGCGCCTCGTCCTCGACGTCGTCGACGATGATCGTTCCGTTGTGGAGGATTTCGGGAATGCAGGCGTAGGGCAGGTACTCCTCGGGCTCGGCCCCGAGGGCCTCGACCACGATGAGAAAGAGGATAGACTGGTACCGGTAGGTCGGCTCGCCGAAAAACTCCTCCAGGTAGGCCTCGTCGATGAGCCGCGGCAACAACTCCTCTATCGTCTCGTCGATAGTCGGCCGCCACTCGGCGAGTACGTCCCGCATACCCGAACTCTCGCGGTGAGACACCAAAAAAGCACTTACTGCCTCCTGCTTGGTCCCGGTCTCTCCTCCGGTGAATACCGATTAAACCATTTAATGCCATCTGATGGCATTCAAATACACCAAACGGAAGTTTTATACACACTGGGGTAGTATCTGTTGATAGAGGAACCATGATCGACTACACGACACCGTTGAAGACGACGTTCGAACTGCAGCGCCAGACGATTGAGGGGAGCCAGCGCGCCATCGCCGGCAGCCTGGACTTCCAGAAGCGGCTGACGGAGACGGCAATCGACACCCTGGCGGTCCAGGAGTCGACCCAGCGCCAGACCATCGAGTTCGTCCAGGAGAGCATCCACCGGACGCTCGACGCGGCCGAGGGGACGACCGGCACCGCCGTGCCCGCTCAGGTCCGCGAGACGGTCGACGAGCAGTACGAGGAACTGCTGGCCGCCCACGAGGACGCGTTCGACACCATCGAGAGCGAACTCGACGACAGCGTCGGGAGCTACGACGAACTGACCGAGGAGTACCTCGCCGCGCTCGACGAGCAAATCGAACTGCTCGTCCAAGCCCACGAGGAGTTCGAGAGCCAGTCCATCGAGGCCACCGAGCAGATGAGCGACCAGGTCGACGAACTCCAGGACCAGGTCGAGGACGTGCAGGCTCAGATTCAGCAAGTCTCCGAGCAGGCCGCCGAAGCCATCGAAGGCTAAGCGCGCTCTGTCTCTCCCTTCCTTTCCCTTCCCTTCGCACAGTCCGCTTTTCCCCGCTTTTCTCCGTTCTCTCCGTTCGAGCTTTCGTGCTGACTACCGTTTCGAACACCACCGAACTTCGACGAGTACAGAAGACAGGATACCGCCAGCGAACCACGACAGACAGGGGACAGTCAATCACGGGAGCTACGTAACGGACCGTTTCTCGCACGTAACAGTGACTACCCGAACGTAACCCGCGACCAGGCTGAAAATACTTTCTTACTCGCTCTGGGAGTACACCGTTCCGGGACGAGGATACCGAACATATGCTTCGAACGAAGATACCGTGGTCGAATAGGGAGGAAAACGACTCACCAAACGATTCGCCGACGCTCCGGAAACGGTGGGCAGACGGGGATGTACTCGACCAACTCGCCGGCATCACCGGTCTCGGCTGGACGATGTCGGTACTGGGGTTTCTCAGTACGGCGCTGGGCTACGGGAACTGGTTGGTCACCCGTCTCGTCACGGCCCCGCAGTCGCTACTGTATCTCGGTGCCGTCCTCTTCGTGGTGACGCTCGGTCTCGACCGACTCAAGGAAACGCTTACCGACGGTGATTCCTGACGCTGTTTCTTGTTTCCTTTGAAGGTTCTTCTCTCTCATAGTGGTTGTTGTGATTAGTTACTGCCGTGGAGTCACTCCTCGCCCGTTTCAGCCGCCGAAACAGGGATAATTTCGCGCCGGGCCGAAACGAGTCACAACAACCACTATCAGACGCCACCCTCGACGTCGAGCGTCCGTTCGATACCGGCCTCGATGCGCGGCGGGTTCGGCAGGTAGATAGTCTCGCGGTCGAGCGGTGAGAGCGTCCGGGTGTCGATGACCTCCTGGAGCAGTCCCTTCGTGTCGTAGGGCGTGCTGGGGATGACGACCTGCAGGCCGGGGACGTGGGCGTAGGCGGCCTCCATGCTCTCTGGGTGGTGTTCGAGCGCGCGGACCACCATGGGAGCGTTGTGCTGGGGTGAGCGGAAAACACCGTCCGTCGAGCGGATGGCGACCCCGAGACAGCACCCGGCTCGAACAACCAAACTACTTTATGGAAACGGCGGGAACCAAGCGGGCATGAACGTAGGGATTGGCCTCCCGAATACCCTGGAGGGAACCGACCGCGACCTGATACTGGAGTACGCCCGCCGGGCCGACGAGGGGCCGTTCACGAGTATCGGGGTGTTCGACCGCCTCGTCTACCACAGCCTCGACCCGATGGGAACGCTCGCCACGTGTGCGGGGGCGACCGAGGACATCCGCCTCGCCACGTCGATTATCGCCGGGCCGTTGCGGAGTACGGCGATGCTCGCAAAGAAAGCCGCGACGCTGGACGTCCTCTCGGACGGCCGGTTCACCCTGGGCATCGCGCTCGGTGCTCGGCAGGAGGATTACGAGGCCGCCGGTGCCGACTACCGCAGCCGCGGCCGGCGGTTCACCCGGCAACTGGAGGAACTCATCCAGCACTGGGAGGGCGACGAAATCGGCCCCGAACCCGTCCAGGACGGCGGGCCACAGCTGCTCGTCGGCGGCGAGAGCGACCCCTCCTACAAGCGGGTCGCCCGCTTTGGCGACGGCTGGATCGGTGCCGGCGGCCCGCCCGGGCGGTTCGGCGGCTGTGCCGACAGCGCCACGGCCGCCTGGAGCGAGGCGGGTCGACCGGGCAAGCCGGCGCTGTGGGGACACGGCTACTACGCGCTCGGCGACGAGGCCGTCGCCAAGGCGGGCGAGGAGTACCTCCTCGATTACTACTCGTTTACCGGCCCGTTCGCCGAACGCATCGCCGACGGACTCCTGACCACGCCCCAGGAGGTGGTGCAGTTCGTCAGGGGCTACGAGGAGCGGGGCTGTGACGAACTCATCATGTTCCCGACGGTCGGGGGCATCGAGCAGTACGAGCGACTCGAACGCGTCGTCGAGAGCGAACTATGAAGGTGAACGTCATCGGCGGCGGCCCCGGCGGACTCTACGCGAGCGTGCTGCTCGCCAAGAACTACCCCGACTGGGACATCGACGTCTACGAGCGCGACCCGGCCGACAACACGTACGGCTGGGGAATCGTCTTCTCGGACAGCACGCTCAGCAGGCTCCGGGAGGCCGACTACAAGACCCACGAGCAGATCACGGACAGCTTCGCGAAGTGGAACCCCATCGACATCCACTACGGCGGGGAGTACATCCGGTGTGGCGGCCACGCCTTCGCCGGGCTGATGCGGGCCAAACTCAAGGACATCCTCCGGCGGCGGTGTGCCGAACTCGGCGTCGAGATGCACTGGGAGCACAACGTCGAGGACCCCACGAGCTACGCCGAGGACGCCGACCTGCTCATCGGAGCCGGCGGCCTCAACAGCGTCACCCGCGAGACCTACGAGGAGGCGTTCAAACCCCGGGTCCGGATGGGGGAGGCCAAGTTCGCCTGGTTCGGCACCGAGAAGCCGTTCGACGTGTTCACGTTCATCTTCCGCGAGAACGACGACGGCCTCTGGCGGGTCCACGCCTACCCCGGCGAGAAGAGCACGTTCATCGTCGAGTGTACGGAGGAGACCTACGAGAACGCCGGTCTCGACGGGATGGACGAACAGGAGGGGTTGGCGTACTTCGAGGACCTGTTCGCCGACCACCTCGGCGACTACGAACTCGAATCGAAGCTCTACCAGTGGCGCAACTTCCCAGTCGTGAACTGCCGGACCTGGTCCCACGAGAACGTCGTCCTGCTGGGCGACGCCGCTCACACGGCCCACTTCTCGGTCGGGTCGGGGACGAAAATGGCAATGGAGGACGCCATCGCGCTCCAGGAGGCGTTCGTCGAGAAGGGCAGTGACGACATCGAGGGGGCGCTCAACTGGTACGAGAAAGAACGGCGCGACCCCGTCAACCGCATCCAGGACGCCGCAAGGACGAGCCGGCGGTACTTCGAGAACACCGAGCGGTTCACTGACCTCGAACCCGAGCGGTTCGCGTTCAACCTGCTGACCAGGAGCGGCCGCATCACCTACGACGAACTGAAGATACGCGACGCCGAGTACACCGACAACTTCGACCGGTGGTTCGCCGGCTACGCGACCGACGACGACATGCGGGCAATCGCGCGGCCCCCGATGTTCCAGCCCCTCTCCCTGCGGGACGTGACCTTCGAGAACCGGGCCGCGCTCACGCCGGGGCCGAGTTCCGAGGGCGAGACCGGCCACCCCGTCGCGAAACAGCGCCAGCGGCTCGTCGACCTCACCGAGGAGGCGGCGGGGCTGGTGCTGACGGAGCCGCTTGCGGTCACCGAGAACGGGCGGCTCCACCGGGGAACGCCCGGCATCTACACGGACGAACACGCCGAGTACTGGGACCAGTCGGTGGCCGAGGCCCGCGACGGGCCGGTGCTGGGTGCGGAGCTGTTCCACGCTGGCCGCCGGGGTGCGACCAAGCCACGCGAGCGGGGGCTGGACCGCCCGCTCGACGACGGCTGGGAGCTGTTGGCCCCCTCTCCGATCTCGTACATCGGGGAGAGCCAGACGCCGACGGAGATGGACGAAGACGACATGGCGCGGGTCCGCGAGGCGTTCGTCGACGCGGCCGAGCGCGCCGACGAGGCCGGGTTCGACCTCCTCCAGTTGAACATGGCCCACGGCTACCTGCTGGGGAGTTTCCTCTCGCCGCTGACCAACGAGCGCGGGGACGAGTACGGCGGGTCCCGGGACGCGCGACTCGCCTACCCCCTGGAGGTGTTCGACGCGGTGCGGGAGGTCTGGCCCGACGGCAAACCGGTGACGGTGAAACTCAACGCGACCGACTGGCGACCTGACGGGTTCACCCTGGGCGACGCGTTCGCGACGGGGAACCGGCTGGCCGAGCACGGCTGTGACCTGCTGACAATCGTGGCCGGCCAGACGACGCCCAACGACCGGGCGAAGTTCGACGCGGACGTGCTCGAACGGTACAGCGAGGGGGTCCGCAACGAAATCAACGTCCCCACGATGTCGACCAACTACGTCACAACGACTGACGACGTCAACACCCAGGTCGGCCGCGCCTCGGCCGACCTCTGTGCCTGGTATCCGCCTGACGCCGACGTCAACTCGCTGTAGTCCGTCCTGGGGAAGACGTCCTGTTTCTCACGGCCGGTCCCCGGGCGACTCGTCGACCTGTTCCGCATGTAGGGGCGACGTCGCCGCCGCGATGGTTCATCCGAGAGTCGAGCCGGCGGTACGATGCCGATGACGTACGTCATGCCATAACAACCCACACGGTAGCTACTTTTGTCTTTCTGTGGGGTGCGACAGGTTTAAGTAATGTACGAAAATAACCATCGAATACCGAAAACAAACATTGGTAAAGATATATGGAAGAATACATCGAACGAGTATCCGGCGGAGACGACCTGACACAGGCGGAGGCACGGGACGCATCCACGCGGGTCTTCGAGGACGCGACGGAGGCACAGATCGGCGCGCTGTTGACCGCGTTGCGGGCGAAAGGGGAGACAGAACGCGAAATCGCGGGGTTCGCCGAGGGGATGCGGGCGGCGGCCCGGACCATCGACCCGGACCGCGAGACGCTGGTCGACACGTGCGGGACCGGCGGCGACGACTACGACACGATCAACGTCTCGACGGCGAGCGCGGTCGTCGCCGCGGGTGCAGGCGTTCCTGTCGCCAAACACGGCAACTACTCGGTGTCCTCCGCGTCCGGGAGCGCGGACGTCCTCGACGAGATCGGTGCCCCCATCGACGCCGAACCCTCGGCGGTCGAGCGGGCAATCGAGAGCGACGGCATCGGGTTCATGCTCGCGCCCGTCTTCCACCCGGCGATGAAGGCGGTCATCGGCCCCCGGCGGGAACTCGGCATGCGGACGATCTTCAACGCGCTCGGGCCGCTGACGAACCCCGCCGAGGCCGAGGCGCAGGTCGTCGGGGTGTACGACGCGGACCTGGTCGGCCTGGTCGCCCGGGCGCTCGCCCGGATGGAGGTCGAGCGCGCACTCGTCGTTCACGGCTCCGGACTCGACGAGATTGCAGTCCACGACGAGACCACCGTCGCGGAGGTCGACGGCGACGGCATCGAGGAGTACGTCCTGACGCCCGAACAGCTGGGCGTCGACCGGCACGACGTCGCCGCGGTCGCCGGGGGAAACTCCGCGGAGAACGCCCGTCACCTCCGGGCTATCGTCACCGGTAACGTGGCCGGCGGGAAACGCGACATCGTGCTGGCGAACGCCGGTGCGGCGATATACGTTGCCGGGAAGGCGACGTCGCTCCGAAACGGCGTCGACCGGGCGCGACAGTCCATCGACAGCGGCGACGCCGCGACCAAACTCCACGAACTGTGTGCCGGTGCACGGCTCGAAACGACGGCGAGTGACTGAGCGGACGATGACGACCGGCCTGACCGGCCCGGGAGCGACCCGGGTGAAAGTCTGTGGTATCACGACGGCGGCGGACCGCGACGCCGCCGTCCGGGCGGGCGTCGACGCCGTCGGCGTCATCGCCGACGTTCCGGTGGATTCGCCGCGCGAACTCCCGGCAGCGCGGGCCGAGGAACTTGTCGCCGGCGTCCCGCCGTTCGTTGCGAGCGTCCTCGTGACGATGCCGGGGGCAGTTCCGGATGCGGTCGCCCTCCAGGAGCGGGTCGGTGCCGACGCCGTCCAGGTTCACGGGAGCCTCGACCCCGACCCACTCGGTGAACTCGGCGAACGACTCGACGTGCCCGTCGTCGCCGCCGTCGCCGCCGAACGGGGACGGGATGACACTGCCTCACCCGGCGCGTACGCCAGGGTCGCGGACGCCCTGCTCGTCGACTCGACCGGCCGGCAGGGCGGCGGCGGCACCGGCGAGACACACGACTGGGGACGGACTCGTGAGCACTGCCGCCGACTCGACGTGCCGGTCGTGCTCGCCGGCGGACTCACGCCGGCGAACGTGACGGCGGCAATCGAACAGGTCGACCCGTTCGCGGTCGACGTCGCCAGCGGCGTCGAGCGGGAGGGCGGCGTCAAGGACCACGAGGCCATCCCGGCGTTCGTCCGGGCCGTCCGGGAGGCGGAGCCGAGTCCGCTCGGGCGTACTCGGGCGGTCGGTTGTCCGCCGAAACACGAGCCGGAACGATTCACCGAGTGAGACATCCGAGCACGCCACGACTGGACAGGCCGGGACCATGCCCGACCGATTCCGAACGTTCCACCGACGACCGGAGGGCCGGACAATCGACCGAAACACCCGGAAAAGACAACTTTCCGATGTGTTTCTGCTGTCCCCGGTCGCACTCGGGGACCGGGCGTCAATGCAACAGACGACCGCGTTACAAATCAGATATATTAACATACATCCGAACTAACAGTATCTGATGAACTGGAGCTGACATCTCCACCTGAAACCCCCCTCGTGTTCCACTGCACTTCCCGTCACCGTCACGGAGAAAATGCGATAGAATTTCACTTTCACTTCGGTCTAATCAGCATTAAGGGGGACACTCCCGTCAGTATAAGTCGGCGAGAACACACCGGTGAGATGGGTGTCTCACGGCGCACTATACAGAACAGTGATAACTATCGAAAACGAAGAAAATCACGGGACCGAAGCATTATTGATACCCCGAATCGAACACGAATTCCGAACAAATGATACAAATGGGCCACCGTCAGACAGGGAGGATCGCCCGCCAACCACTCCAGCGAGGTGAGAGCGCATGAGTCAGGAACTCGCGGCCGACGAACTGACGTTGCCGATCAAGCGCACGGACGGGGACACAA
Source organism: Halobacteriales archaeon QH_2_65_14 (assembly GCA_003021285.1). Lineage (GTDB taxonomy): Archaea > Halobacteriota > Halobacteria > Halobacteriales > Haloarculaceae > Halovenus. Next base: position 14,517 of record PXQO01000090.1, read on the forward strand.
TCGAGGAGCGGTTGACGGCCAACGCGTACCACAACATCCTGCCGGCGCGCTACCTCCGGAAGGACTCGGACGGGGACCTGGTCGAGGACCAGAAGGACCTGTTCGAACGCGTCGCCAGGAACATCGCGCTCGCGGAAGCCGTCTTCGAGGCCGAAAAGCGGGGCGTCGAGGTCACCGTGACGCCCGACCAGTTGAAACCCGACCACCCGCGGCGCGACGAACTCGCCGCGGAGGTCTTCGGGAAGGGCGTCACGGTCGAAGACGACGCCGAGACGACGCTCACCGAGTACAACGTCAACAAGTTCGCGTTCGACACCATCGTTCCGGAACTGCCCGGGGAAATCCGGGACCACGTCGAGCGCGTGGCGACGGAGTTCCAGGAGAGCATGGAGATGCTCTCGTTTATGCCCAACAGCCCCACGCTGATGAACGCCGGCGACGAACTCCAGCAACTCTCGGCGTGTTTCGTCGACTCGCCGGAAGACGACATCGACGACATCCACCAGACCGCCAAGGAGGCCGCCCAGGTCTTCCAGTCGGGAGGCGGGATGGGCTATGCGTTCTGGCGACTCCGGCCGTACGGTGACGCGGTCGGTTCGACGGGCGGCATCGCCTCCGGACCGATCACGTTCATGCGGACGTTCGACCAGATGTGCGAAACAATCGCCCAGGGTGGCGCACGCCGTGGCGCGCAGATGGGAGTGATGCGCGTCTCGCATCCGGACGTCATCCAGTTCATCCACGCCAAGAACAAGGACGTCTCGCTGGCGAACACGCTCCGCCTGAACGACCCCGACGACTTCACGCATACCTCCTTTGCGGAGGCACTGGAGGAGGCCCGCGACCTCATCGACGACGAGGGTCGCGTCCCGGAGCACCTCCGGAACGCCGTCGAGGGGCACCTCTCGAATTTCAACATCTCCGTCGGCGTGACCGACCGCTTCATGGAGGCCGTCAAGAACGACGACGAGTACACGTTCACCAACCCGCGCACCGGCGAACCACACGTCACGACGCCCGAGACCGCCGAACTGTACGAGATGTTCGGCCTCGGGGAGTACGTCGAGGTCGGCGAGGTCCTCTCGGTGCCGGCGCGCGAAATCTGGAACCACATCGTCGAAGGTGCCCACGAGAACGGCGAACCCGGCGTCATCTACCTCGAACGGGTCAACAAGGAACACTCGTTCGATATAGATAAATATCCCGAACATAGAATTTTAGCGACAAATCCCTGCGGCGAACAGCCCTTGGAGGAGTACGAGGCCTGCAACCTCGGGCACATCAACCTCTCGACGCTCGCCGCGGCGGACGCGC
>PXQO01000090.1:15839-26122 GCA_003021285.1 Halobacteriales archaeon QH_2_65_14
GAGCACGCCGGCGAGTTCGACAGCCAGGACGACGCCATCGTGGCGTTCCTCGACGAGGCCATCGACTGGGAGGAGTTCGACAGGCGCATCGAACTGGGGACGCGGTTCCTGGAGAACGTGGTCACGATGTCGGACTTCCCGGTCGAGAAAATCGAGCAGACGGTCCGGGAGATGCGCAAGATCGGTCTCGGCATCATGGGGCTGGCCCAGCTGTACATCCAGCTCGGCATCGAGTACGGCAGCGACCCGGCGAACGAGGTGGCCCGCCAGCTGATGACCCACATCAACCACCACTCGAAATGGACCAGCCACGAACTCGCGACAGAGCGTGGCACCTTCGGGGAGTGGGAGAAATCCAAGTACGCCGACCCGACGGAGTACCGCGAGTGGTTCGAACACCAGACCGGGCTGAGCGCGGACGACTGGAATGATGGGTTCCAGATACGTAATCATAATGTAACTACAATTGCCCCGACAGGAACCACCAGTATGGTCGGAAATACGACAGGCGGCTGTGAGCCCATCTACAACGTCGCCTACTACAAGAACGTCTCCGACGACGTGCAGGGCGACGAGATGCTCGTCGAGTTCGACGACTACTTCCTGCGCGTGCTGGAGGCCAACGACATCGACGTCGAGACGGTCAAAGAGGAGGCCACAGACCAGATGGCCAACAACGAGTTCGACGGCGAGTGTGCGTGCCAGCAGGGCGTCGATTCGGCCATCTCCAAGACCGTGAACGCCCCGAACGACTCGACGGTCGAGGACGCCAAGGAGGTCTTCGAGTACATCTACGACCACGGTGGCAAGGGCGTCACCTACTACCGCGACGGGACGCGCTCGAAGCAGGTGCTGACGACGCGCGCCCAGAACACCGAGTTCGCCAACATGGACGAGGACCAGGCGGTCGACGTGCTCGTCGAGCACATCGAGGACGTGTTCGGCGGCATCGAGGGCTTCCTCGAAAACGAGGAGGTCAGGGCCCAACTGGAGGCCGACATCGACAGGGTGCTGGGGAGCGAAGGGAAGTACGCGAAGAAAAAGCCCCGGCCCGACCAGCTCCACGGCGTCACCCAGCGCATCGACACCGGCTACGGCAAGCTGTACGTGACCATCAACGAGGACCCCAAGACCGGCGAGCCGTTCGAACTGTTCGCCAACACGGGTCACTCGGGCGGGTTCACCAACTCCTTTACGGACGCGCTGGCGAAGACCATCTCGGTCGCACTCCGCTCGGGGGTCGACCCCTACGAGATCGTCGACAAACTCCAGGGCATCCGCTCGCCGAAGGTCGCCTGGGACAAGGGCGAGCAGATCAACTCCATCCCGGACGCCTTCGGCACCGCACTGCGGCGGTACCTGGACGACGAGATCGACAGGGCCTATCCCGACCAGGCGACGCTCGAAGAGACCGCCGGGGAGGGCCGACAATCCGGTGACGAGGCGGTTCAGCGCGAACTCGGTACCGTGGAATCGACCGACCGCGAAACGGACGGCGGTGCCGTCGCGGCCGACGCCGCCGAACCGGACCACCAGACGATCATCGACGCGGGCGAGAGTCCCGAGTGTCCCGAGTGTGGCTCGCTCTCGCTGCACTACGCCGAGGGTTGCAAGACCTGCGAATCCTGTGGCTGGTCCGAGTGCTGAACCGGTGACACTACGGAGTCATGACGGGTGACGGCCGCGGCGGTGGTGACGCGAACGACGTCGGTGATGGCGACGATGGCGGCATTGACGCTGGCGACGGAACCGGCGTCCACGGAGACGATGACGGCGACCGCGGGCGGCCGTGTCCGCTGTGTACCACGCCGATGTTCCGCCGTCACTGCAAGTACGTCTGTCCACGCCACGGCGTGGTCTACGACTGTTCGGATACCTTCTACTGACCGGTGCGGTTCGTTCGTCGGACCGCTGTTCGCCCCCGACCCCACCGGCGTGCTCGCGCTCGTGCTGGCGCTCACGGTCGGAGCGGCCGTCGGTGGCGGTCTCTACTGGAAGGGGTTGTTTCGTCCCGACGTCGACTCGGCATAGACCGGGGGGTTGTCAGCCGGCCCCGCCCGCAAAGTCTCCAGGACTGGACGTCGGGGGGAGATGCCCAATCAGGATTCGACGGACGCGGTCGTCCTGTTGTACAGCGGGCCGGCGAGCACGATGAGCGCGAGGCCGGCGAGCGCGACGACGAGTTCCGGGCTGACGGCGAACTCCGAGAGCGAGAGCGTTCGCATCGACGCGCCGGTGAAGACGGTCACGAGTGCCCACGGGATTTCGCCGACGACGGTGCCGGCCAGGAACGGCCGGAGCGACACGCCCGAGAGGCCGGCCCCGTAGGAGATGGGGTCGCCCGGAACCGGGGAGAGACGAGCGGCGATCATGCCCCGGGTCTCGCCGACCGTGTCGACGAAGCCCTCGCCGGAGTTACAGATGTACCCGAACAGCCCGATGTCGGTTTTGGCGTACCTGCCGATGCAGTACGGCGGAAGCCCGGTCAGCGCCGCGCCGGCCAGCGCGAGCGGGAGACCCACTGCCGGCCCGTAGAGGTAGCCAAGCACGAGCGCAATCGAACTCACGGGCCACAGCAGGAACGGGCGCACGAGATAGACGGCGACGAGCGCGACCGCAAAGAGCAGCGGTTCCTCGGCGAGCGCTTCGAGTTCGGCCACGACAGTCTCGGGCGAGAACACGAGGGCGGCCGCGGCCGCGAGGCCGACGAGGCCGCCGACGCCGACCACCTGTCGTACCGTCGCTCGCTTCATCGTCGGAAACACTCTCGCACTCCGCCAAACACTTTGTGGTCGCGCCCCGTTGAGTCGGGCGTGGACGACCACGACTCCGGCGACGACCCGCTCGCGGGGACGGTCGAACTCGGCGTCGAGTTGCTGGCACACCTCGAACACGACGAACTGTCGCTCAAGGAGGCCATGGACCGCATCGAGACGCTCACCAGGGACCCGGCGGTGACCCGGGAGATACTCGACACGGCGGAGTTGCGCGGCATCATCGCACGCGAGGACGGCATCGTCCGGCCGACCAGCGGGCAGTTCGTCAGTTTCGAGGCCGACGTCGTCACCCGCGAGGGGGAGTTCACCTGCAGACGCTGTGGGGCGACCCTCTCGACCGGCCACTTCGTCCAGTTCGACGCCGGCGAGCACGGGCCGTTTGGCTCTTCCTGCATCCGGAAGGTGACTGGCCGGGAGTGAGAAAAGCACCGCGTGGCGGACGCTCACTGCTGGCGTTTGAGTTCCTCGACGAGTTCGTCTATCGTCTCGTGTTGCTGTTTGAGGAGTTTGTTCTGTCGCTTGACCACCTTGGTGAGCGTCGTCAGCCGAGACTTCATCGTCTGTATCTCCTCGGGGTCGACGGCGGGTTCCCCGTGCCTGTCGGGACCCCGCTTCTCGACTGGCTCGCCCGCCCCGCTCTCGTCGTCGGACGATGTGTCGGTCGTAATCCCGAAGTCACCGGTGTCGTCTTCCGAGCGGGCGTCGGCGGTCGGATCGACGGTTTCGACTTCCTCGTCCGAGGAGACCAGCGGCGTGATGCTCTCGTCGAGTTCGATGTCCGAGGAGCCCAGCTCGTCGTCACCATCCTCGTCTTCGTCGTCGCCGATGAGGTCGTTCAACTCGGCGAGGGAGTCGACGTCGTAGAACTCGAAGAGCGCTTCCGTGAGCGTGCGCCGGACGAGCCTCGCGTCCTTGCTGGGTGCCTTGATGCGCTGGGGACGGCCGTCGACGGAGATGACGATCTGGGTCGCCACGCTACCCTCCTCGAAGTCGAGCCCCGTCATGTCCGCGTAGGGGTACTCCTCGAAGTCCGCGTCCCAGAGGTACGTGCCGATGTGTTTGACGACCCGTTTGTCGGTGACGATGAGCGTCAGTTCGCTGAACCGGAAGGCCCCCTCGACGGATTCGCCCTCGTCGATGACGTCGGTGACAGTGAGGACGCCCTCGAGGAGTCGCTCCAGCACCGGGTCGGCCCGGTCGCGGGCGACCGTGAACCGCTCCTCGCGGTCGACGTACGTGAGCGTGAACGCCGCCTTCCGTCGTCCCTCGGAGACGTCGAGGCGCTCGATGTCGTGTTCGTACACCTCGATAGAGTCGTCGCTCAACAGTCCCTCGCCGTGATAGATGAGAGTCCGCGTCGGCGTAAAACAGACGAGGTCCTCGTCGCCGAGGTTGACCGCGGATTCGAGGGCCTCGTCGCCCAGACGCTGTTTGATGAGGTCCGGTATTTCCATGGTGGGGATGTCCCACCCTGTGGATATAAATCCGCGGGTCGGGGGTGGAATTAACAGTCACATCAGTTGACAGCAGGGGACAGATCGCTTCGTCACCTCGGCGGCAATCGCAAGCGACTCCCCGCGTTCGTCGGTCGGGGCGGCCGAGCTATCCGCCCGACGCACGTCCTCGGTGTCGTCCGCCGTCGTCGTTCACGTCACTCCAGTTCGTCTTCAATCGTCGCCCGGAACGCCTCGATGGTTCCGGCGTCGTGCGCGAGCGTGGTGCCCCCGACCGTCAGCGACAGCCGTCCCGAGTCGTCGGCACTGCCGAGGTGGACGACGGGCGCGACGCCGTCGAACGCCGCCCGAACGCCGTCGGGGTCGGTCGTCTCGACGACGACGCGTCCGGGCTGTTCGTGAAAGAGCGCCCCGGCCGGGTCCGCTGACCCGGAGAGGTCGACGCGGGCACCCGCGTCGTCGGTCACCATCTCCGCGAGCGAGACCGCGAGTCCGCCGTGGCTGACGTCGTGGGCCGCGAGGGTCGTCTCGTCGTCGGCCACCGCGGCGAGCGTCTCGACGAACTCCCGCGGGGACGTGGGAAGCGCCGGGAACCGGTCCTCGCCGCCGAACTGGGCGAGGTACTCCGAACCGCCGAGCAGCGCCGGCTCCAGGCCGGCCAGTGGCAGGTCCCCGACGACCACCAGGTCGCCCTCGCCCGACAGCGAGAGCGGCGGCGAGTCGTCGCCCTCCTTGATTCCGATTACCGCGAGCGTCGGCGTCGGCGGAATGGGGCCGCTCGGCGAGTCGTTGTACAGCGAGACGTTTCCGCCGACGACCGGCGTCTCCAGGTCGGCACACATGTCCGCGAGGCCGTCGACGATGGCGGCGAAGCCGCCGTAGACCTCCGGCTTTTCGGGGTTGCCGCCGTTGAGACAGTCGACGGCCGCGTGTGGCGTCGCGCCCTTCGTGGCGACGTTCGTGGCGTTCTCCAGCGCGACCGCGCGGGCACCCTCGGAGGGTGCGGCGTCGGTCCAGTTGGGGTCGGCCCCCGCCGAGAACGCCAGGCCGATGCCCGTCCCGGTGCCGTCGCTGGACCTGTCGGCGCTGTCGCTCGACTCGTCCGCGGAGGCGGTCGCCTCGCGGATGGCGAGCACTGCGGCGTCGTCGCCGGGCCTGCGGGCCGTCCGCACGCCCACCTCGTGGTCGTACTGGCGGTAGACCCAGCGTTTCGAGGCCGTGTTCGGGTTGCTCACGACCGCCTCGAACGCCGTCGCCAGGTCGGCGTCGGGCAGGTCGCGCTCCGGCTGGTCGGGTTCGACCGCATCGAGGTCGTTCATCGGCGCACCGTCGCCGAGGAACTCGGCGTCGACGTCGACGATGGTCTCGCGGCCTCGTCGCTCGTCGCCGCTCGCCTCGTCGGCGAACGTGCAGACGTAGTTCCCCTCGGTGACTTCGCCGATGACCGAACAGCCGAGGTCGTATCGCTCGGCGATTTCGGCGACCCGGTCCGTGTTTTCGGGTGCGACCTCGTAGCACATCCGCTCCTGTGACTCCGAGAGGAGGATTTCCAGGGGGGTCATGTTCGGTTCGCGCTGGTAGACGCGGTCGAGTTCGATGCGGGCACCCAGCCCGCCCTTCGCGACCATCTCGCTGGTCGCGCCGCCGAGGCCTGCGGCACCCAGGTCGCGTGCGGCCTCGACGAGCCCCTCGTCGAGCAACTGCTCGTTTGCCTCGATGAGGAGTTTCTCGGTGTAGGGGTCGCCGACCTGGACCGCGGGGCGGTCCTCCGTCTCGGCGTCCTCGGAGAGGTCCTCGCTGGCGAACGAGGCTCCGCCGAGTCCGTCCCGGCCCGTGGCGTTGCCCACCAGCACGAGCTTGTTTCCCGGCTCGGTCGCCTCGGCAGTCACCAGCCGGGCGGGGTCGTCGATGAGGCCGATACAGGCGACGTTCACGAGTGGGTTGCCCTCGTAGTCGTCGTGGAACGCGACGCTGCCGGCGACTGTCGGCACGCCGATGCAGTTGCCGTAGTGGCTGATACCCTCGACGACCCCCTCGAAGAGATACCGGGAGTGTTCGCGGTCGAACTCGCCGAAATAGAGGGAGTCGGCGAGCGCGATGGGGTAGGCACCCATCGAGAGGGTGTCCCTGACGATGCCACCCACCCCGGTCGCGGCACCGTCGAACGGGTCGACGTACGACGGGTGGTTGTGGCTCTCTATCCCCATCGTGACGTAGGTCTCGCCCGCCTCGTCGGGGAGCGCGACGACGGCGGCGTCGTCGCCGGGCCCCACCACGACCTGTTCGCCCTCGGAGTCGAAGGCGGCCAGCAGCGGCCGCGACGAGCGGTAGGCACAGTGTTCGCTCCAGAGGTTCTCGAAGAGCGCGGCCTCCGCCGGCGTCGGCTCGCGGCCGAGTTCCTCGACGACGAGTTCGCGGTCCGAATCGGCCAGCGTCATTACCGCCACTTGCGACAGAGCGGCTAAATCGCTTTCCATGCGCCCCCGCTATCCGACGCCGCTATGTACTCCCGTCGCGGACATTGTCACCCTCTGTCCTCCGGTTGGCCCCCCGACGTCTCAATTCGGTGAAGAAACCGATAGGTTTTATTTGGTTTGCGAAATTAATTCAGGGACAAGGAACTCACAGCGATAATCAGGTGGTAGGTACCTGGGTCCCAAAGCATGATAGAGGTAGATACGTCCAGTCTGTCCGGTCGTGGTATTGTCTTCATAGTACTTCTCGTGGGCATCTGTGGGCTGGCACTCGTGGGGGGAGCCGCCACGGTGTCCGCCGAGGGCGGTCCGGCACCGGCCAGCGACACCGGAACCTTGGTCGGGAACGTGACCGACGCCGCGACCGGCGACCCGGTCGAGAACGTCACCGTCTTCGTGGGCAACCCGGACGAACTGACCTACGAGACGACGACGACCGGCCCCGACGGCTCCTACGAACTGGACCTCGCGCAGGGCGTCTACGTCGTCGGGTTCGTCCACCCCGAGTACGAACTCGAGTACGAAACCGACGTGGCGATAACCGGCGGTGAGACGACCGAACTCGACGCCGCGCTGTCGCCACAGCCCGACGAGGACCCCGCGCTCGCCTTCGTCGACGACCCGGAAGCGGGAGCGAACACGGACCACTTCTGGGGGACGCTCTCGGTCGCCGATGAGGAACGGACGCTCGAAGAGATCGAACTCGACTATTCGGGGACCGGGGCGGACCTGTCCGGGGTGGGTCAGTTTGATATTGCCGTTTTCATTAACAATGAGACGATATTCCCACCATTTGATATTTCTACATCGAGCGGCGGCGAGGTGCTCACTATCGGATTTGACACGTTTATTACAAATCCTCCGACGGTCGAACCTGGCGATACAGTTGCAGTCGGGATGATCAACGATGCGGTCGAGAATCCGCCAACGGCCGGCGAGTACAACGCCTCGATAGCGCTCCGTAACGACACCGGCGAGTTCACGGCCGGGTCGGCCGGCATCCGGATCGTTGAGGCGACGGGGACAATCGCGGGGACGGTGACAGACGCCGACACGGGCGAGGCGCTCGACAACGCCACGGTCGCCGGGGTGAACGCGACGACCGGGTTCGTGGACGTGGCCCTCACTGACGACAGCGGGAGCTACGACCTCACACTGCCGGCGGGCAGCTACAACGTGACCGTCTTCCGGCCCGAGTACCAGCCCGCACTGGAGACCGACGTCCAGGTGTTCGACGACACCACGACCACGCTCGATGTCGGACTCGATCCCCTGCCGCCGGAGTATCTGGTCGGAGTGACGGACGTGACCGACCCGGTCAGTGCTGGTGAGGAACTCAGGGTCACCGCTCAGGTCGTCAACGCCGGCGGGGACGCGGGCGAGCAGGACGTCGAGTTGCTCGTCGACGGCGAACTCGAGGACACAGCCACCGGGGTCAGCCTCGAACCGGGCGAGACGTGGGAGGGGAACCTCACGTACGTGGCCGACGAGACCGACATTCCGTCGGTCAACCTCACGGTCCGGACGGTGAACGACACCGCCGAGCGGAGCGCGCTCGTCCACGAATCCGTTCCGGCGTATCCGATTGGGGACTCGAACAGGAACGGGGAGGTCTCGGTCAGGGACTCGGTGCTCATCAAGCAACACCTGGTCGGGATGGAGCCCGATCCCTTCTATCCGGGTCTGGCGGACGTCAACCGGGACGGTACGGTCTCGGTCAGGGACTCGGTGCTCATCAAGCAGTATCTGGTGGGAATGATCGACAAGGGGTCCGCGAACGTCACCAGCGTCGACGCCTCCAGCGAAGTGATCGTCGGTGAGCCGATCAACGTCTCGGCGACGGTGACGAACACCGGGGGGCACGGGACGAAGCAGGCCATCGAGTACCGGCTCCCTCCAACCGCGAGGAGGTCACCATCGAAACGGACACGCTCCTTCCGGGGACGTACTATCTGGAGGTCGTCACCGACGACGACAGCACGGTCGTCGAGGTCGAGGTAACGCTCTCCTGACGGGCACAACTGACTCGACGAGCGCCTGCAACGTTGACGGCGTTTCTTCTATGGAGTTGCTTACCTCTCTGCCTGGTAGTCGACGTCGACGTTCACCCGGATTTTTCGCGAGACCGAGATGAGCAGGATGACGCCGAAGGCCGCCACGAAAAAGAGGGCCTGTCCGACCTGCGTTAACCCCTCGCTGGGTTCCTCGACGGGAAATACCCGGTGGTACGTATTGCCCTGGAGAGCGACGGGGGTCGACGGGACGTCCTTCGCGCTCTTGGAGGTCGCTACACCGTTCCGTGCGGCCTCGGCAATCGTCCCGGAGACGTCTCCCTCTGGGACGGAGACGGCGTGGAGCGAAACGCCCGACGACGAGGGGCTGAGCGTCACTTCGACCGGGTACGATCCGTCCGCTCGCTGTGCCGACTCGTTTGTCTCGTAAGTCGTCCGGTAGAGCGTCCCGTTCAGGAGGACGAACCGGTACGGCGGATCACTGATTCCCGGATCGACCTCCAGGTCGGTCGTGGTCACCCCCAGCGGCTGCGATCCGCCGTCGGTCAGCGGCGCTTCGAGTGCACACGCCCGCTGGACCAGCGTTCCCGAGCAGGCGATTTCATCGCTGATCGGGACGCCGGGCGGCACGTCACTCTCGTCGGCGAACGCGATTCCGGAGTCAGTTTCGATCACTTCCACGCTCTCGTACCGGTATTCCGGTCCGCCGAAGACGTTCATCGTCGCCAGAACCGGAGACAGGATCAACACGACTGCGAGCAACAGGAGGAGGACGTCACGGACGAGCGGTCGGCGGAGGGCCGAGACCACCTGTGACACTGGTGATTGCGGAGACTGCATATGGGTTCCATACTCGGGGACAAGAAATGACTTTGGCTTCGGAACAGTAGCTGTTTTTGAATTGTCATGTCTGTTTGTGACTCGCGGACACGGACGGCCTCCCGGGGCAAGTCAGCTTCGAAGCCCTTTTGTTCGCAACCGGGAAAGGATGGGATAACTCGCTGGACGACGGGCACCAGCGGGCACCTGTCAGCGTACAGGTCGGGATGTGAACCGCCAGGGCTTCGCACTCGTGCGGTTTGAACCACGCAACGCCCGTGGTGAGACCCATGACACGGAGCGTCTATTCACACATCCGGGAGGCATGGAAGAACCCGGAGGACGGCAAGGTCGCACAGCTACAGTGGGAGCGCCAGCAGGAGTGGCGCGACCAGGGTGCAATCGAGCGAATCGAGCGTCCGACGCGGCTCGACCGCGCGCGCTCGCTGGGCTACAAGGCCAAGCAGGGCATCGTCCTGGCTCGCGTGAGCGTCCGCAAGGGCGGCGCGCGCAAACAGCGGTTCACGGCAGGTCGACGCTCGACGCGGCAGGGCGTCAACCGGCTCTCGCGACGCAAGAACATCCAGCGCATCGCCGAGGAGCGGTCTACCCGCAAGTTCCCCAACCTGCGCGTGCTCAACTCCTACTGGGTCGGCGAGGACGGCAGCCAGAAGTGGTACGAGGTCATCATGGTGGACCCCAACCACCCCGCCATCGAGAACGACGACGACCTCAACTGGATCTGTG
>PXQO01000091.1 GCA_003021285.1 Halobacteriales archaeon QH_2_65_14
CCACTGGCTGCCTCGGCGATTTCGAGCATCGTCTTCGAGCCGACGGGCACCGTGTCGACGTTCGTGTTGCCGGTTGTCGTCCGGGCGTAGGACGCCACGCGCTCGATCTTTTCGTGACCCTCCCGGCCGACGGCGTCGCACAGCCGATCGAGTTCGCCTGCGCCAGAGACGATCACTCTGTGGCCGGTCTCGCGGCTGCGTGCTCTCACGAGGACGCCGAATCGTGCGAGCAGGTACGAGAGATCCGACGCCATCCCGTCGCTGGAGGTCGCGATCTCGACCGTCCCGCGGCTGAACGAGCCGTCGCCGAGATAGTACCCGCGCAGGAACGCGGCTGTCACCTCCTCCGGACCCGTCAGCACGGCCTCGGGGACGCTCGCGGTCACGGACTTGTTCGTCTCGGGGACGCCCAGCGCCGAGAGCAGCGAGGCGACGACCGTGCTCCGGACCTCGACGGTCTCGACCGTATTGTGGACCGTCTCCGCGACGGCGACGTCGAACAACTCGGCCGCGAGGTCTCCGAACCGCTCGCGCAGCGATCGGTCGGTGTTGTAGAACCTGACCGTCCTCTCCGTGAGCACCCCGTCACTCAACACCAGGCCGAGGAACTCCCCGAACTGTGCGTCGACGGTCTCGGGGATCGAAACGGGTTTGCCGTTGCTCCCGGGTTTGACGTGCCCGACGGCCGGCCGGTCGACACCCAGTTCCTCACAGACGTCGGCGACGAACGACAGCGTCGGACTGGTCCGCCCGAGCGCGTAGTTCATGAACACGTCGTAGGTCACACCGATATCGGCAGCGAGGGCCTTCTTCGTCCCCCCGGCGCGCTCGATGGCCGTCCGCACGGTCTCGACGGCGTCGTCCTCGACCACCCGCGCCTCGGGGAGCAACTCGTAGGGATCGACGTCGGCCGTCGTCCCGTCAACGGGCGTCTGCCGGGGGGTCACCAGCGAGTCCCCGACTTCGAGGTCCTCTGCGGGCGTCTCCGCGACGCGGAGGTCACCACCCATCCTGAACAGCTTGTGGGCGGGCGTCACTTCGAGTTCCCGGCCGCTGGCGGTCCGGACCCGGACGAGGCGGTCGGTCGATCCGCGGTAGACGTGCGAGGTCGTCACCGGCCGGATGTCGCCGGCCTCCTCGTCGAAGCTCATGACCTCGGCTGTCGCCTCGACGAGCGCCTCGCCGTCTCGGCGAGCAACACTGGCGTGTCCGGCGTCACGCACTTCCCGGTGCCGAACCCGCCCGGAATGGCGGCGGTGCCGCCCTTCGCCAGCGGGAACAGGCCGTCGAGGATTCGCTGGCCCGAGACCAGCGGTGCCGTCGGGCTCTGCTTGTCGGCGGTCGGGCGGGCCTCCCGGACCGGCCACTCCTGGCGCATCTGGATCTCCTCGCCCGTGTCCAGTTCGACGACTGTCTCCTGGACGGTGAAGTTGCCCGACTCGACGGCGACGACCTCTCCGCCCTCGGAGTCCGGCGGGACCATCACCTTGTGGTCGATGCTCGCTGTTTCGGGCACGATACCGACGACGTCACCGGGGGCGACCTCGTCGCCTTCCGCGACCTCGGGGGTGAACTCCCACGTCCTGTCGAGGTCGATGCCCGGCGCGTCGACCCCGCGGTCGAGAAACGCCGAGCCCATCTTCGTCTCCAGCACGTCCAGGGGACGCTGGACGCCGTCGTAGATGGTGTCCAGTATGCCCGGCCCGAGGTCGACCGACAGCGGCGCGCCGGTCGACTCGACGGGTTCGCCCGGCGAGACACCCGAAGTCTCCTCGTAGACCTGGATCGTGGTCAGGTTGCCCTCTATCTCGATAACTTCGCCCATCAGGCCCTCGTCACCGACGTAGACGACGTCGTTCATCCGCGCGTCGAGGTCGACCGCCGTCACGACGGGGCCGCTTACGCTCTCGATGACGCCGTCTTCACGGACGTCAGATTCTGTTGCTGCCGCCGCCCAGCGTGACGACCACCGGCTCGACGCTCGTCTCGACGTCCTGGCGGACGTCCCGCGAGAGGTGTTCGAGGTCGTCGTCGTGCATCACGACGATGCCGACATCGTCGTCGGTGATGATCTCCGCGACTGCGTCGTCGAGTTCGGCCGCCTTCTCGTCGTCGGGGACGTTCGCGAACTTCCGGACGCCGGCGAGTCGGAAGCCGGTCGTGAACTCGGGGCTGCCGACGACGGCGATCTCCTGACTGGCACTGCTTCGCCGGCTCATGTTACCACCAGTTCCTGTTCGATCTCCTCGACCGAGAGGCCGACCTCGCGGCCGCGGGCGATTGCCCGGATGTTCTCTATCTCGCGCTCCTTGGCCAGGATGTACGAGATCGCCGAACAGATCGAGATGGGGTAGGTGTACGACAGCGCGTCCGAGTACTCCAGCAACGCGGTGTCGAGGGCGTGCTCGAACTGGATGAGGCTCTCGGCGTCCTCCAGATCGGCGAGCGCCTCGTCGAGGTCGTCGCCGTACGTGCTCGTCCGGATGTGCTCGACCAGGTCGTCGAAACTGCCGACCAGTTGCCGGAGTTCGCCCTCCTCGAACAGTTTGCCGCCCTCGATGTAGTACTCGTCGGGGTTGAGGTCGGTTCCGGTCCGCGAGAGCCGCAACGCGTTGCGGATGTTCCGGAAGTCGATCTCGGCCTGGAGGACCTCCAGGTACAGCCCCGTGGGGGTGTTCCTGTCGACGGTTCCCGTGTCGATGCCGTCGAGCAGGTGCTCGTAGAACGTCTTGTCGATGGCGTTCTCCAGGGGGACGAGCACGTCGCTGTCCTGGAACTCCTCGTAGGCCGCGTCGAGGCCCTCGTCGAAGATGGTCCCGTCGAGCAGTTCCACGATTTCGCCGACGGAGCCGGCCGCGGCCAGCTTGTCGAGCAGGTCGTCGTCGAACTCGCCGGCGCGGATGTAGTCGGTCCCGATCTCCTCGGCGGTCGCGCCGGAGTAGACGCCCCGGATCGCCGTCTTGGCGTTCCAGGTGTCGAACTTCCGGAGGTAGTTGGCGATCTGCGTGTACAGCTGTCCGTCGGCCCAGTCGAGCAGGTCGTGGAAGTGCTTGGCCAGGTTCCGGTTGAGGGCGTACTCGATGAGGTCGACCCCGCTGTGGCGGGCCCCGAGCGCGTTGATCTCGGTCTCGTACTCGGTTTCTTCCATGTAACGGGCGATCTCGCCGGTGCCCATCCGCACCAGCTTGCGGTAGTCCTCCTCGTCGAACAGCGCGGCCCGGCGGGCCCGAACGCGGGAGTTGACATACTCCGGGTTGGAGCTTCCTGTGGCGCTCATTGCTCGAAGAGCATGTCGCTGATCTCGCGGAGGTTGTCCGCCCAGACCTCCTCGAGAATCGAGTCGAACGTGTTCTTGATGCGAATGCGCGACCCGCTGCTTTCGACGACGACGCCCCCGAGACAGTCGTACTCGCCCGCGTAGCTGAAGCCGTCGTACTCCTCTAAGAGCGACTCCAGCAACTCCCTGTCGTCGGCCCGACCGAAGACCTCGACGCCCTCGTCGTCGTCGATCTCCGCGGCCGCCGCCTCCAGCAGGGTCCGCGTCAACTCCTCGCGCTTCTCGCCTTCGAGGCCGGCAACCTCGCTTTCGACGTCGTCGCGGACCGACTGGAGGACGTCCCGGCGGGCTTCGAGGCGGTCCTGCTTTGCCTCCAGCTTCGCGCTGGAGAGGCGCTGTTCGCGCTCCTGCTCGACCTGGCGCTGTGCGTCGGCCAGAATCTCCTCGCGGATTTCCTCGGCGTCGCGCTCGGCCTCGTCGAGTATCCCCTCGGCCTCCCGGTCGGCCTCCTCGCGGACCTCATCCGCACGCGCGCGGGCTTGCTCTCTGATGTCTTCGACGACTGTGTCCAGACTCATGGGTAAATACTGAGAAGGGGCGTTACACCACGAAGATGGTGACGAACGCGATGATGATCAGCGTCTCCGGGATGGCGGTGAAGATCAGCCCGGAGATGAGGTTGTCGCTGTCCTCGGCGACGGCACCGACTGCCGCTGCACCGATGCCACGCTGGGCGTAGCCGGTTCCCAGCGCGGCGAGGCCCACCGCCAGGGCCGCACCTGCTTCCTTCGGGATGGCCGAGTGACTGTCCAGTACGACGTTCGTGAGTTCAGGTAGGGCGTCAATCATTGGTAACGTGTTTTGATTTGAGTTTAGTTGTCAGTGGTGTAGCTGCGCTCGTAACCGAACGGTTGATAGTTCTTTCCACCGCCTTCATAAAACTTCTCAAAGAACTCGAAGTATTCGAGCCTGATAGCCTGTATTGCGGCCGTACCGCCGATTGCAAACACGACGACATGACCGAGCAACAGGACTGGCAGGCCCAGCAACGCGCCTTCGAGTCCCAAATGCAGGGGCCCGAGTTCGAATGCCGAGCCCAT
>PXQO01000092.1:0-2174 GCA_003021285.1 Halobacteriales archaeon QH_2_65_14
GTCGTCGGCTGGTAGCTCCGACACTGCCCGGGACCGCGCCTCGTAAAATTGCCGCCGTGCCTCCTCGTACTGGCGACCCGCATTCTGGAGTTTCGTCCGGAGAAACCGCGCCAGCCGGTCCGAGTCAGTCATCGGTTCGTGTTCGGGGTGCCAGCCACAAATGCCCGTCGCTCGCGCCCGTCGCGTGCGTCGAGTCGACCGACTGCACCACTTTCACTCCGGTAACCGAGGTTTTTATACCAAGGAGCACCAAGCGACGTATGTCTCCCATAGAAAACAGAGCGGAGACAGTGAGAACACGATGACTGAGACAGATTTGCGTACACACGCAGAGGAGATACACGAACAGTTTTCGGACCGCCTTGACCTCACCGTCGACGAGGTCCACGAGCGTCTCGACACGCTCGTCAACGAGTACAAGGTCCCCACGAGCGAGGCCCGCCGGAGCGTCGTCAACACGTACCTCGACGAGGCGGGCATGGACCGCGACGAACTCGGTGGCAGCGGCGGCAACGAGCGCAAGCCGGTCGCCGACGTCGACAAGCCCGAGGAGTGGATCGACATCACCGCCAAGGTCGTCGAACTCTGGGAGCCCCGGAGCGACGCCGTGGCCCAGGTCGGCCTGCTCGGCGACGAGACCGGGACCATCAAGTTCACCAAGTGGTCGAAATCCGACCTGCCCACGCTCGAAGAGGGCGAGGTCTACGACCTGCGCAACGTCGTCACCGACGAGTACCAGGGCAGGTTCTCGATGAAACTCAACCGGACCACGACCATCGAGCACCTCGACGAGGAGATCGAGGTCGGCGACGACGCGGTCGAGGTCGCCGGCGCGCTGGTCGACATCCAGTCCGGGTCGGGGCTCATCAAGCGGTGTCCCGAAGAGGACTGCACGCGCGTCCTGCAGAACGGCCGGTGTTCCGAACACGGCGAGGTCGAGGGCGAGTTCGACCTGCGCATCAAGGGCGTCATCGACGACGGCGAGGACGTCCACGAGGTCATCTTCGACCGCGAGGCGACCGAGGAGCTGACGGGCATCACGCTGGAGAACGCCCAGGAGATGGCGATGGACGCGCTCGACACCTCCGTCGTCGCCGACGCGATGCACGAGCGGATACTCGGCCGCTACTACCGCGTCGTCGGGCCGACGCTGGGGCGGTA
Organism: Halobacteriales archaeon QH_2_65_14; assembly: GCA_003021285.1. GTDB lineage: Archaea > Halobacteriota > Halobacteria > Halobacteriales > Haloarculaceae > Halovenus. Next base: position 1,162 of record PXQO01000092.1, read on the forward strand.
CGTCCTCGCCAACGAGGTCGAACAGCAAGGCGCGCCAGCCGATCCCGAAGCGGTTCTCATCAAAGCGAGGTCGATCTAGATGTCGAGCACGCCAACCCGCGAAGTCGCACGCCGCGTCTTCGCACGCGAGTTCAACGACGCGACCTACACGTTCAAGGAGAGCGACGACGACCGCGCACCGGTCTACGCGCTCCTGCCGACGGGCCAGCGCGCCAACCGGGTGTTCGTCGTCGGCACGCTCACCGAGACCGAGGACGTCGGCGAGGATTCGGAGTACTGGCAGGGGCGGGTCGTCGACCCCAACGGCGACACGTTCTTCACGTACGCCGGCCAGTACCAGCCCGACGCCGCCTCGATGCTCCGTGAGCTGGAACCGCCGGAATACGTCCCCGTCGTCGGCAAGCCGCGCACCTACGAGACCGACGACGGGGACGTGAACGTCTCCATCCGGCCCGAATCCATCTCGACCGTCGACGAGGCGACCCGCGACCGCTGGGTCGCCGAGACCGCCGAGCGGACCATCGAGCGCATCCGGGCGTTCCAGGACGACAGCCCCGACGAGTACGTCCAGATGGCCCACGAGGAGTACGACCTCCCCGTGGAGAACTACCGCCGGGCCGCCGTGTCGGCACTGGAAAACCTCCAGGAAGCCGAAGCCAGCGCCGACTGACGCGACGACTGACGACCCGGGTAGCCGCTCCCGTCACACGCAATCCAAACTTTTAGGCCCTGTTTCCCGTTCGTACCGTCGTATGCGACTGCGTTCACTCGGGTTGTCGTTTGCCAGTCCCCTGCTGGCACTGCTCGGACTCGCGCTCGTGTGGGGTCCCGGTTCGATACTGCTCGCCAGCCCGGCAGTCCCGGGTCCTGTTGCTGTGAAAGTGGGACTTGTCGTCCTGCTCGGTCCGGCAGCGACAGCCGGAGGCTGGCTCTACGGGGAACGACTGGAGTCGCGAGCGTGGCAGGCCACGGCGCGACAGTTCGACCTCACACCTCAGACGGGGACCGGCGGG
>PXQO01000092.1:2192-4782 GCA_003021285.1 Halobacteriales archaeon QH_2_65_14
GGGCAGACGCGGAACAAGCCGTTCACGCACGTCGAAGCGACGGTCCAGCCGCCTGCAGAACAGGGCGTCGTGGTCTTTCCGAACGACGGGTCGAATCGGCTCGTAGACGTCCTGGAAGTGAGCGAGGACGCGACGCTCGTTCGCGACGAGGAGTTCGTCGCCGTCGGGTGCTCGGACCTGTGTACGCGGGCCGTCGTCTCCGGGACTGTCCGGCAGGCGCTCCTGGACGCCGGGAAACCGGCAGTGTGGGTCGGCGACCCGAGCGAGGCGTTCACCGACGACGCGACCGGACTCTCGGGCGTGCCCGTCGGCGGGGAATCGCTGGCCGAAAGCTACCTGGAGGCCATGACCCACGACCCCGCGCTGGCGACCAACAGGGGCAACGACGACCCGCTGTACGGCGAGGAACTGGAACGGGAAATCAGGGCGGTTGTCGCCGCCGCCGACGCGTTCGAGGACGCACGTACCCGGGCCTCGCAGTACGCCTGATAGCGTGAGTCGTCCCGCCGAGTCGTCAGGGATACCCCGGTTCGACTGCTGACCCAGCCACCAGATCGAGGCAGGACCGAAATAGCACAGCAGTCACTACGAGACAGTGTCTCCCTGCGCTTCTCCCGGGTGTCGTGCGTGCGTCTGACAAACGATTAAATACGAGGAACCACCATTCTAGAGCGGATATGGGCAACAAGAACAAGACTATCTCCTTTCGCGTGAGCCAGGAGAAATTCGAGACCCTGCGCGATATCGCGGAGGAGCGCGACATCTCCCTGTCTGCTGTCTTCCGGGACTACGTGGACATGCTCGTTGCCCACGACGGTCAGGTCGAGGTCGTCCCAGAGCACGAGGTCAGCGAGTCATCGAACGGCGGCAGCGTAAGCGAGAGCTTCCCGCCCAAGGTCGAAGTCCCGAAGAGTTTCGTCCGCGAACACGAACGGCTCGAACTCGCCGCCGAACACCTCCGCGAACAGCTCGAAGAACACAAGCGGTACGTGACGAAACTCCGGCAGCAACTCGACGAGCACGACCGGGAGGACGTCGTCGACCTCGACGAACTCGACGGCGACGACGAGGAAGAATCACCCTACCGCATCGGAAGCGAGTTCGACGAATCCCTCTAGAGGTCGCGTGGCCGTCCGATGTGTTTCATCCGTGACCCACAGCTGTCACAGACCTTCGTCTCGGGTGCCTCGACGCGTTCCCCGCATTCGAGACACTCGTACAGTTCTTTGCCGCTTTCGACGTCTTTCGGGCGCATATCCCCCGTTACTGACGAAAGAGTATAACCCTAGTCCTAAAATACATTAGTTGATTAAATCCACATTAATTATTTTGGGTCAGACAATCGTCAATAAATACCATATAAGGTTATTCGATGCGCCGCCACACGGGCCGTGTCGTCACTATCGAACGCGGTTGACGGGCGCGTCGAGGTCGTCGGCAGCGAGCGCCTCGTAGTTCGTCGTGATGATGTCGATCCACCGTTCGTCCTTGTGTGGCGTCGACCCCGCCATGTGGGGCGTGACGACGACGTTCGAGAGGTCCCAGAGGACGGACTCGGGCGGGAGCGGTTCCTCCTCGAAGACGTCGAGTGCGGCACCGCGGATCATCCCGTACTGGAGCGCCCGCACCAGCGCGCCCTGGTCGACGACTTCGCCCCGCGCGATGTTGACGAGGACGGCGTCGGAGTCCAGCAACCGGAACTCCGGAATTCCGAGCAGTCCCTCAGTTTCGTCGGTCAGTGGACAGGCGAGGACGACGTAGTCGGACCGGCACAACAGCTCGTGATACTCGTCTGCAGGGAGGAGGTCGTCGACCGCCTCGGGCGCGTCGCTGGTATCCCGCTTCGTGCCGACGACCGCCATCCCGAACGCCGCGCAGAGTTCGGCGACCCGTGAGCCGATTGCCCCGACGCCGATGATGCCGGCAGTCTTCCCGCGCAGTTCGCCGCCCTCGACGCGTTCCCAGACGCCACGGCGCTGGTTGCGGGCGGTTTCGACGAGACCGCGCTCGAACTGGAGCATGTACGCCAGCACCTGCTCGCCGATGGGTTCGGCGTGGACGCCCGACGCGTTCGTCAGGACGACGCCCTCGGACTCGATGCGGGAGAGCGGCAGGAAGTCCACGCCGGCCGAGAGGGTCTGGACGAGGCGCAACTCGTCGGCGTACTCGAACCACTCCTCGTGGAAGCGCCCGACGAGGAGCATCTCCGCCTCCGGAAGGTGTTCGCGGGTCTCCTCGGGCGTCGCCGCACTCCGCACGGCCGATTCGGGGAGCCGCGATTCGAGTTTCGGGCGCAAGGCGTCGGTTCGGGCCGGCGAGACCGTATGTGTGAGCAGGAGCGTCGGCATGTCGGTCATAGTCGAACCTGTACGCGACGGACCGTGAATACTGTGGTGGCGACGTCAGCGGGGCACTGTTCAGATAAGAGATTCTCAAAGAGAACTGCGACCAGGATGAAAGCCCCGAAGCGCTCGCCGGCTCCGACTCACTGCGCTTCTCGTTGCACTGCGGTGCTTGCTTCGTCTCGCTCGGCGAGCGCTTCGCCCCTTTCAGTCCCGCCCGGCGTTATTTTCCAGGCTGGGCGGGACTG
>PXQO01000093.1 GCA_003021285.1 Halobacteriales archaeon QH_2_65_14
GACTCTTTTCGGCCTGACCCGGAATTATCGCCTGTTTCGGCCCCTGTAACGGGATATGTGTGACTGCATGGCGGTAAAGAATCACGAACGTCCGTATCATACGTTCTCTCCCCGAGACTGCGACGTGTCCGAACGCGCCGGCCAGTCCCGTGTTCCCCTGGCGTGAGAGTACACACCGTCCGGTTCGTCCAGCGAGTGATTATATATACACTCTTTTCCGCCCGGATCGGAAAGGTAGACGGTATCTTCGGACTCTCTGGTCCGGCGGTATCTCCCGCTGGGGGCGGTATACGTCTCCTACCGGGGAGGCGGTGGCTGGCGGTGGACCCGAGGCACTGCCAGCCGAGCAACGCCGGCACCCTGCCTGTTTATATTCGCTCCGGCCGTAGTCAGGGTTGGTGATACGATGGGAAAAGACATCCTGATGATCGTCGGTGACTTCGGAGAGGACTACGAGATAATGGTACCGTTCCAGGCGTTACGGATGGTGGGCCACGACGTCGACGCGGTGTGTCCGGACAAGGAAGCGGGGGAGACCATCAAGACGGCGATCCACGACTTCCGGGGGGACCAGACGTACATCGAGGAGCGCGGCCACAACTTCGAGTTGAACGCCACGATGGACGATGTCGACCCGGCGGAGTACGACGCGCTGTGTGTCCCCGGCGGGCGGGCACCCGAGTACCTGCGGACCTACGACGAGGTCATCGAGGCGGTAAAGCACTTCTTCGAGGCCGAGAAACCGGTCGCGGCGCTGTGTCACGGCCCACAGATACTCGCCGCCGCCGACGTGCTCGACGGCTACGAGATGACGTCGTATCCGGCCGTCCGCGCGGAGTGTGAGGCCGCCGGCTGTTCGTGGGTCGACGGCGTCGTCCGCGACGGCAACCTCGTCACCGGCCAGGCCTGGCCGGACCACCCCGAGTGGCTCGCCGAGTTCATGGACATGCTCGGCGACGAGATCAACCACGGCGAACCGGTCGCGGTGGCCGACGACTGATAGTGGTTGTTGTGATTATGTACCGCCGTGGAGTCACTCCTCGCCCGTTTCAGCCGCCGAAACAGGGATAATTTCGCGCCGGGCCGAAAAGAGTCACAACAACCACTATGAACATCCAGGCCGTCTCTTGTCACGTTTTTCGACACCGCTACTGCAGACCGACAGGGCTGTCACCGCTACGCGCCAGCGCAACTGAGCGCCGGTTCGGGCGGACGGCCGGAGCCACACCGGGGTTCGCGACCGGATGCCGTTCCAGACGACCGGGGACAGGAACGCAGGAAAACCGAGGGTCAGACGCTGGTCGAAGCCGGCGGTTCGATTGTGCCGGAGAACCGGCCATAGAGGCCGAAAATATCCTCGTACCCGTGTTCGCTGGCGAGCACCGGGACGCGCCCCTCCGTGGTGACGCGGTGGGTGTAGACGTCGTCGCGGGCGAACACGTCGCCCTTGGGGATTGTCTCGAAGTTCCGGTAGTAGACCTCCGGTTCGCCCTTGCCCTTGGGGACTTCCTCCTCGACGCTGACGACCGTCGTCTCGGTGAACGACGGGTCCCGGTCCTGGAGGACGCCGTGTGCACGGAGGAAATCGCGGGCGGCCATCGTGCCGAACTCGACGGCCTCGTCGCTTCCCTGCTGGCCGGCCTCCAGGCTGACCGTGTGGGGCAGCGTCGAGTCGAGCGTCGTGCCCCGGAGGTCGCCGGAGTCGACGACGTACTCGACGGGCATGGCGGTGACCGTCCTGCGCACCGCGTCGGTGAGATCGCTGTAGATGGCAAACGGCGGCGGTGCACTCTGTGAGGTATGGAGTGCGAGGATCGCGTCAGCGCCCGCCAGAACGGACGTGACGCGGGCCGCCAGCGCCGTCTCGTAGACGTCGCTCTCGGGGTCGCCCGGGAACGTCCTGTTCAGGTCCGTCTCGGTGTACCGCGTCCCGGCCGCGAGTGCTGGCTCGTTGGCGACGAGCAACTGGACCGTGCCCTCCTCGACTTCGAGCGTCTCCTCCAACCGCTCGACGATACGCTTCCCTGCGGGCTCGTCGCCATGAATCCCCCCGACGACGGCGACCCGGGGTCGTCCCGACCCACGCTCTCGCAACCTCATATGGGCTACTACACGTGCGACTGGTATTAATTCAATTCGGTCGACGGACGACCCTCGCCCGGGAACGCGGTCGGATCAACTGATAGGGAAAGAAAGAAGTCTTTACCGATGGCAGGACGGCGAACCGCCAGAAAGCCCTCAGCGTGCTCGCGGTCGCTGAGCGGGCCACTATTCGACCTGCGAGACTCGACCGTAAGGAGAGTCTCGATAAGCGAACGGGGAGGAACGACCCGTGAGCAAAGCCCAGCGAAGCCGAGAATATCCCCCGCGTCGGTAAAAATTCATGCACGACCGTATCAACACCCGGCGACGTCGACGAGTTCGATGCGGCCGAGCAGCTTCAACCGATTGCGGCGGTGAGTTCGAGGCCGACGAACAGCCCGATTGCCGCGACTGGGGGAATGGTGAGGTTGTCGTCGATGACGTGTCCACGGACGATTGGTTTGACGCCGTCGGCGAGCGTGCCGCCGAGGCCGCCCAGGAGGACGGCGAGCGGTGCCTCGTGGACGAACGGCAACGCGATGACGACACAGACGAAAAACATCGTCACCAGGGTCCTCGGTCGCTTTATCCGCCGGAACTCGTCGGAGGCGGTCAGTCCGCTGATCGGGTCGCCGAGCATCAACATCAGGATTGCGGGGACGGCGACCTGTGGCTCGAACGCGAACGCGACCGCTGCGCTCGATAGCATGTACAGCACGTAGCCCGCGACCGTCTCCTGCTCGTACTCGCGGGTGAGGTAGGTGAATATCCGCCAGTCGATGTTCCCCGCGTGGCGAAAGCCCTCCAGTCCGACGGCGACGGCCGCCCCGACGAGAAACAGGAGCTGGACCTGTTTCCACGTCGCAAGCCCGAGGAGGTACAGCCCCGGCACGGCGCTCCCGCTGGCGTGGACCAGCCGACGGCCGAGTTCGTCCTCGAAAAGTGCCACACGAGCGGCGTCGCGGAACTGTCCCGTCATCCCTGCCATAGTTTCGACGTCGCGGTCAGAGAACCTCGAAGGACCGGTCGCCGTCGCGTAACGCGCGAAGCACCCCGGCGAGGTCGTCGGTCGGGACCCGTTTCTGGTCGGTCGTGTCCCGCTCGCGGACGGTCACCGTCCCGTCTTCGAGCGTGTCGTAGTCGACGGTGACACAGAAGGGCGTCCCGACCTCGTCCTGTCGGCGGTACCGTCGCCCGATTGCACCCGACTCGTCGTAGGCGACGTCCAGCCCCGCCTCCCGGAGGTCGCTGGCGAGGTCCCGCGCACGGTCGTCCAGGCCGTCCCTGTCCATGAGGGGGAACACCCCGACCGTCGTCGGGGCCATCTCCGGCGGAAGCGAGAGCAGGCGGCGGGGCTCGCCGTCGACCTCGTCCTCCTCGTAGGCGTGGGCCATGACGGTGTAGACGAGGCGGCCAACGCCGAAGGCGGGTTCGATGATGTGCGGCCGGACGTGCTCGCCCGACTCGGTCACCTCCTCGACATCGAACCCCGTCTTCCCGACCGGGATATCGTACGCCTCGCCGTCGACCTCGACGGTGACGGTCTCCCCGTCGAACGCGTCGGGGTTGTGCGCGACGAGCGCGTCGAGTTCGTCGGCGACGTCGGCGGCGGCCCCGCCGAACTCCGGCCCGAGATAGCTCATGTCGGGGTCGACCGTCGGGCGCTCGACGGTGACCGGGTCGTCGTACTGTTTGAACACCGTGTAGTCCTCGTCGGTGTGTTCGGCGTGTTTGTCGAGGTCGTAGGAGCCCCGGTCGGCGAAGCCGGTGATCTCGACCCAGTCGCCGCCCAGTTCCGCCTCGGCGTCCCAGGTGTCGGTGGCGTAGTGTGACAGTTCCCCCGGCAGGTGCTGGCGGTACCGGAACCGGTCCATGTCGACGCCGATCCGGTCGTACCAGCCCTTCGAGAGACCGAGGTAGAACGCGAGCCAGTCGCTCCCGATGACCCCCTCCTTGAGGGCCTCCCCGACGGTCAGCCAGTGTATCTCCCCGTCGTCGGCCTCCTGTTCGGCGACCGGATACAGCGGGAGCGTGACGTCCTCGACCCGGTGGAGGGGCGGTTCGTCCTCGTCGGGGTCGAAGAAGTGTTCGAGTTCCGCCTGCGTGAACTCCCGGACGCGGATGATCGACTTGCGGGGGCTTATCTCGTTGCGGTAGGCCTTGCCGATCTGTGCGACGCCGAACGGAAGCTGGTTGCGGGCGTACTCGGCCCACTGCGGGAAATCCACGAAGATACCCTGTGCGGTCTCGGGCCGGAGGTAGCCCGGCGAGGACGTCCCGGGACCGATGTTCGTCTCGAACATGAGGTTGAAATCGTCGACCGGTTCGCCGGCGAGCGGGCCACCACAGGTCGGACAGGCGACGTCGTGTTCGGCGAGCAGGTCGGCGATCTCGTCGGTCGGGAGCGACTCCGCCTCCTCGATGTCGGTGTTGTCCTCGACGAGGTGGTCGGCGCGGTGGCTCTCGCCACACTCGGGGCACTCGACGATCATGTCGTCGAACGTTTCGAGGTGGCTGGAAGCCTCGAAGACCGCCTCGGGCATCACGTCGGGAGCGCTGATCTCCATGTGGCCCTCGCGGGTCACGAACCGGTCGCGCCAGGCGGCTTCGACGTTGTCCTTGAGGGCCGCGCCCTGCGGGCCGTAGGTGTAAAAGCCCGCGACGCCTCCAGCAGGTCCATGTCCTGGACGATGCCCGTCAGGCGGCCGCCGCCGACGAGCGGGAGCTGTTCGATGTCGTGTTCGATCATCAGCTGTGCCGCCTCGGTCACCGGCCGCTGTGCGCTCACCGAGACCACGTCGGCGGTCATGAACGCCTCGACCGGACCGTTCGGAATCTCGACGTTCCGCGTCGGCATGTAGCGGTTACCGACCGCCTTGATGCCCTCCCAGGCCCAGTCGTCGTCCTGGTTGGCGATGGACTCGCCGGTGTCCTCCTCGCCCTCGACGACCCGCGCGACGTCGATGATGTCGACCTCGGTCAACATGCCGGCCATCTCGCAGTCGTCGCCGAGAACGACCGCGTAGGGTACCTGGGCGAAGGCGAGTTCGCGCTCGGCGACGGGGAGTGGCGTCCCGCTGTAGACGCAGTTGACCTCCTCGTCGGCGACCGATCCGACGGTGACCTCCCCGTCGAGTTCGCCGTGGGCGATTGCCCGGACGACGTCCGTGACCGTCACGATGCCCTCCAGACGCTCGCCCGACAGCACGGGGATGCGGCGTTCCCCCTCGGACACCATGAGGTCGGCGATGTCGGCGAGCGACGTGTCGGCTGTCGTCGCGGGGACGTCCTCGGCGAGCAGTGCGAGCTGGTCTTCGTCGGGGCGCTTGATGAGCGAACTCCGCGAGACGATTCCCCGAAAGACCTCGCCGTCGTCCGTGTACTTGACTGCGGGAACGGACGAGAACGTCCGCGTTTGCAGGTAGTCGAGGACATCGTCCCGGGTTCCCGGGATTTCGACCGTGACGACGTCCTCACGACTCGTCATGACGTCTTCGACGTTCATACTGGCACCTACTCGTCACCCCATCTACTAAGTCCTTACACTTTCCGGGTGCGCCGCGCGGTCGAACACGCTTATCGCACCGACGAGGACCCACCACGATCACTGTCACGGTGGTCCCTTCGGGGGAGACTCGCACCTCGCGGGCAGTTGCCGGTCGACGCCGACGGTCCCTCGCCACAGACTGCCGGTTACCGCGTGATCGTGACGGGCACCGACGAACAGCGAACGACGCTCTCGGCCGTGCTTCCCAGCAGAATCCGGGAGACACCCTGGCGGCCGTGGGTCGTCATCACCACGTGGTCGATCCCTTCGTTCTCGACGGTTTCCAGTATCTTCCGGGCCGGTTTGCCGAGTTCGACGACGCGTTCGGTTTCGATGCCGTCGTCGGCCGCACGCGCCTCGATCTCCTCGAACGTCCGTTCGGCGTGGCTCTTCTGTTGCTCGTACCACTCCTCGGGAAAACTCGGCATCGTCCCGTCGATGCTGACGCTCGCGTCCGCGGGGTTGATGACGTGCACCAAAACGTACGTCTCCCCGAAGAACAGTTCCCGTGCGAGTTCGTACGCCCGCTGGGCGTGTTCCTCCCCGTCGACGGGCAACAGCACCCGTTTTCCCATGTGTGTTATTATCACTCACAGAATTTGAATATTCCGGCGGTTCGGACCGGGCACGAACGGGAGATGTCCGCCGGACGGGACGGCTCCACCCGGCGATTGCCGGCAGGAGCGCCTCGAACACATTTCGACACACTAATACGATGAGAGTTCGTGTATCCGATAATGAATGACGTGGCTCGGTTGCGCGACAGCACGCAGATTCTGTTGCCCAGCGGCGCGCTCGCCGGCCTCCGGGAGGACGTCGAGGAGGAGTTTACGGTGACCGTCCGGCGGGAGGAAAGCGGCGTGCGCATCATCGGCAGTCCCGTCGAAATCAAGGGCGTCAGCAACTTTCTCGCCCGCAACGGGATTACGGTGGCGTAGGCCTGCGACAGCGTCGCACGACCGGCCACAAAAGAGAATTCTTAAAACTGTCCCGACGGACTACCGGATATGGCTGAAACTATCGAGGTACTCGTCCCGGGCGGGCAGGTCGATCCCGGTCCGCCGCTCGGGCCGGAACTCGGCCCGACCCCGGTCGACGTGCAGGCCGTCGTACAGGAGATCAACGACCAGACCGCGGCCTTCGACGGCACCGAGGTGCCCGTCACCATCACCTACGAGGAGGACGGCTCGTTCGAGATCGAGGTCGGCGTCCCGCCGACGGCCGAACTCATCAAAGACGAGGCCGGGTTCGAGACGGGCAGTGGCGAACCCCACGAGGAGTTCGTCGCCGACCTCTCGGTCGAACAGATCATACAGATCGCCGAGCAGAAACACCCGGACCTGCTTTCCTACGACCTGGAAAACGCCGCGAAGGAGATCGTCGGCACCTGCACGTCGCTGGGCGTCACCATCGAAGGCGAGAACCCCCGCGACTTCAAGCAGAAAATCGACAGCGGCGAGTACGACGAGATGTTCGCCGAGGAGGCCTCGGCGTAGTCGAGGGCGAGAAGGCGAACGCTCGACGGACGAACAGAGTGAGTCCGTCGGTGTGTTCGCTGAGGAAGCAGAGGCGTAAATCGAGGCGACGAAGCGAACGCTCGACGGACGAACAGAGTGAGTCCGTCGGTGTGTTCGCTGAGGAAGCAGAGGCGTAAATC
>PXQO01000094.1 GCA_003021285.1 Halobacteriales archaeon QH_2_65_14
CAAGCACCGCAGTGCAACGAGGAGCGCAGTGAGTCGGAGCCGGCGAGCGCTTCGGGGCTTTCATGCTGTTTACAACTCCAGTATTGCTTATCTGAACACCTATGGAAACGCTGCTAATCGAACAAACCACTACCATGCCCGCAGCCGGAAAGTATATGCGATGGTATGACATGGCAACGAGTGAGGCATGGTCGACCGCACGAACAAACCGATGGAGTGGAAGCGCGAGGAAACCGACGAGGCGGCCGGCGGTGCGCTGGAGGCGACAGGGGTTTACGAAACGGCGACCGGCGTGGTGCTCTACGATTCCGAGGAGCCACTCGCCTGGGTCCAGGCGGATAACGCGGTGAAACTCGACGAGATAGCCTGATCGAATCGTGGAAGACGCCGTAGCGCCGGACTATCCGGACCCTCCCCGCTTCGTCCGTTGACTCATGGAATCCGACGCCGCTGCCGAGAAGACGCACGCAGAAGTGTACGTACGGGCACCGAGAAGGAGCTACTGAGCGTACCGTTCGAGAGCGGGGTCGTCGAGGGATTCGATAACCTCGGCGGCAGTCTCGTCGAGCAGGCTGTGCCCCTCCGGGGTAACCTGGCGGCCCTCGCCTTCGGCGATTTCGACGTATCCGGCTTCTTCGAGTTGCTGGAGCACGGTCCGGATGATGTTGCCCGACGCGTCGGACTTCTGCCGGGGTCGAACCCGGTAGCGGGTCGAACCCTGCTTCGCGCCGCCGTACTCGGTCTGGAGGCTGTTGACACCGACCGGGCCATCGACCGCGACCTTCCGGAGGACGCTCGCCGCACGCCGGGTCCAGAAGTCCTCCTGCTCGGGTGAGAGTTCGCGGTCAACTCCTGTCTTCGTGAACTGGAGCCAGTCGGGTTCTTCGATAGCCGATTCCTCTGTGAGCGTCTCCGTGAGCGCCTCGATTACCTCCTCGGCGGGCGCGTCGTACAGTGTTGTCATTGCTCTTCTCTTTCCAATGCCGTCATTTAACAGTTGTGAAGGCAATCGAGGGCGGTCGTCCGGCCTGACCTGGCGGGGAGATACCCGGTGTTTTTGTCCGGGGGGTCGTATCGGGGCGCATGGACGAGCGGGAGGCACTCGGACGGCTGTCGGCGACCCTTCCGGAGGCGGGAGACGACGCGGCAGTCGTCGACGACCTGGTCGTGACCACGGATATGCTCCACGATTCGACCGATTTCCCGGAAGGAACGACCGCATATACGGCGGGCTGGCGGGCCGTCGGGGCGTCGCTGTCGGACGTCGCCGCGATGGGCGGCGAGGCGGTTGCTGCCGTTGCGGCCTACGGCGCACCGGAATTCGAGTGGGACGCAATCGCGTCGTTCGTCGAGGGCGCGAGTGACGTCTGTGAACTCGTCGGTGGCGAGTACGTCGGCGGTGACCTCGACGGCCACGGGGAGTTCACCGCGGCAACGACGGCAGTGGGGCGAACCGACGACCCGGTGTATCGCTCGGGGGCCAGTGCGGGCGAGGTCGTCTGTGTCACGGGGACGCTGGGACGGAGCGGAGCGGCCCTGCGGCTCTTCGAGGATGGCGAGTTCGACCGGGCGAACGACCTCTTCCAGTTCGAGCCGCGGGTGAGGGCGGGGCGAACACTCGCCGAACACGCGACGGCGATGATGGATTCGAGCGACGGTTTCGCGCGCTCGCTCCATCAACTTGCCGAGGCGAGCGACTGCGGGTTCGAGATTGAATCCCCCCTGCCCACCGTCGACGTCGTCGACGAGGTGGCCGACAGCGATGAGGAACGCCTGGAACTGGGGCTTTTCTTCGGCGAGGATTTCGAACTCGTCTGTACGTTGCCCGGGGAAACCCTCGAAAGAGTGACTGAGGACCTGTCGGTCCCGCTGACGCCGGTCGGAACTGTCACCGAAACGGGCGTGACGCTGGACGGGGAACCGCTACCGGACCGGGGATATACACACAGCGCGGAGTGACCGTGAGGAGTTCAGGACGACCCCAGCCCCACCGAGCGGAGTAATCAGGCACTCATTTCGGCAGCCTCGACTATCTCCATGGGAACGGGCGTGAAACACAGCGCGGCGAGCACGAACGTAAGGAGGCCGAGAATCACCCGTTTCCGGTCGAGCCTTTCGTCGTTGATGGGTTCGACCGGCCCGGCGTAGGCCAGCCCGGTGGCGAACAGTCCCCAGATGACCCAGATAGTCATCGACTGGAATCCGGCGACCAGATAGACGTATACGGACAGCCAGAACAGCACAACGGGCACCGTGACAGCGATGACCCGCTGGTACGCCCCGAAAATCGCACGGATGATGTGACCGCCATCGAGCTGTCCGACCGGAAGCATGTTCAGCAACGTCACGAGCATGCCGACCCACCCACCGAAGACGACGGGGTGGACGACGCCGTCTTCGAGTTTGTCCGCCGTACCGGTAAGCTCCGCGATCAGTTCGAGCAGCGGTGGATGGTTGAAGATCACAATCGGTTCGTCACCTGCCGCCGTGGCGGGGTCCTGAACGGCGAGCGGGTCGAGCTGGAGGCCGATAGCTGTCAAGCGGTCCGGCGACGCCGATATCGAACAGCGCCTTCCGGTCGGGGATGCGACCCTCTATCTTGATAACCGCCCCGAGCGACCCGATAACCGTCGGAACCGGGATGAAATACGGGAGCGACGCTTCGACGTCGTGGTACCTGCTCATCGCGTAGTGGCCGAGTTCGTGGACACCGAGCACGCCCAGGATTGCGACGACGAACGGCCACGCCTCCCACATCCGCCAGGGCTCCTGTGTGACCGGAATCTGATACCAGAAGACCGACCCCGCGAACAGTGTCGACATAATCGTCAGGAAAAACAGAATGAGGTTGAGCCGGGGGATGCCCTCGCTCCCGGACGACCGCGGCCTGGCGACGAGAACGAACTCACCCCGGGACAGCGGAACGCCGTCAACGCTGTGATACCCGCGCTGTAACGAGACCTCGTAACCGTGCTCCCGAAACAGCGGCCACAGCTCACGCTCCAGTTCCGGCCCCTGAACGGCCGGTTCCCCCACGTACAGAACAGTTCCCCCGTCCCGCCGTATCTCGTAGACGTCGAACACGGACGACACGTCAGCCGCCGTCGGCGCGCCTGCCGATTCGTCACTACCGTCCATCACCCCGCGATATGAATTGTGGCGTCATAAATCCCCTGACACGGACGGCAAGCTATTCGTTCTCACCTCCGAACAAGCGGATACAGGTGGAAACCTACCACCTCGGAGAATCAAGAGAGCGCGGACGGTGGTGAACGCCGAGGACTCTTCCGGTTATGCAGGTTTGACCCGCCAGGTGGTCGCGCTCGTGTACGACCACTTCTCGATCTCGATGTCGGTCGTCGACTCGCGGAGTTTCACCATCAGCGCACCGATCTCCTTTGGTGAAAGGCCGACCTCGTCGGCGATGAACTTGCTCTTGAAGTACATCTCGCCGTCCTCCGCTTTCTGCTTGAGATACGAGCGGAGGCGATCTTCTTTCGACCGAGTTTCCTGAGATGAGTGTGTGGCGCTCATGTTTGCCTCGCTCCTACGTATCCCCTGTAGGGGTATATAAAACCAGGAACCTTTAGGCCTCTTCGGATTCTTTCAATTTGCCGAGGACAGTTTGAACTTTTTACGAGTGTCTCAGAACACTTTAGACATTTTATAACCGCATTTGATATATTTTCTACGGTAACACGGTGAGTATTATTTCATTCTTAATTATTCGGAATATAATCCGCCGAGACGCAAAAATGAGGATTTTATTGCCGATACGGTGACGGCAGGCAGTTGTAGCTACCGCTGACAGTTCGGTGCTCACGAACCCGGGTCAGGAGCGAAGACGGACTGCACCGGTCTCTCCGCTTGACAACGCTTAAGGCTGAATCGGAGTAACGGCGAGTCAATGAAAGTAATCGTCTCTATCGGCGGGAGCGTCCTTGCGCCGACTGTGGGGTCCGACCGGGTCGGAAGATACGCGTCGGTTCTCGAATCCCTGGCCGACGACGGACACGACCTCGGCATCGTCGTCGGGGGCGGCCCCACCGCGCGTGAGTACATCGAGGCGGCACGCGACCTCGGGGGCAACGAGATTGAACTGGACCAGCTGGGGATTGCGGTCACCCGACTCAACGCCAGGTTACTGATCGCCGCGCTCGACGACAGAGCCACACCCACACCCGTCAAAGAGCACGAACGAGCGCTGGAGGCCATCCGTGCCGGGAATATCCCCGTGATGGGCGGGACTGTCGCCGGTCACACGACCGACGCCGTCGGAACGGCACTCGCGGAGTACGTCGACGCGGACCTGCTGGTGTACGCGACCAGCGTCCCCGGCGTGTTCCAGGACGTGGCGGGTCACCTCTTCGAACTCGCCGCCCTCGTACAGTCGGGTGTTGGAGACGAACTCCACGTCGATACCCAGGCGGTCGACGCTCCGGCGGAGCAACTCCGTGAAGTGGTCGCCGTACGAGTCACAGCAACCAAACGGGTCCGGGATGTCCGTGTACGGCTTTCCGAGATTGCGCCCGAGCGCGCCGGCGTCGACCTCGCCCAGTCCGACGATGTTGCCCCCCAGGTCGGCGAGTCGGCGCGGAATCTTCCGGAGGCGGTCCCTGTCGTCCGAGGTAAACACCTGCCGGACCTCGTGACCGCGGTCGCGGAGCGCGTGGGCGAGGAAGTAGCCCCGGAGAATCTCGTTGGTGTGGCCGATGTGCGGGGTGCCCGACGGCGAGACGCCTCCCTTGATGACTATCGGCTCCTCGGGGTCGCGCGCCTCGATGGCGTCGGCGACGGCATCCGCCCAGAACTCCCTGTCGCTCCTGTCGAGCACGTCGTAAGGGTCGACAGTCGAGGGTTGGTTCGTCATCGTCACTCGGTTTCGGGAACGATGTCGGTGCCGTCGTGGTCCCCCTCGACGGCGTCGGCGACGTTTTCCGGGTCTGTCCCGTCCAGCACGACCGCACGAAGGTCGGACCGCTGCAGGAGTTTGGTCGCGAGCAGGTCCACGGGGGCGTTGCTGCCCGCCCGCATGTCGATATCGGCGACAACATCGACGAG
Organism: Halobacteriales archaeon QH_2_65_14; assembly: GCA_003021285.1. Classification (GTDB taxonomy): domain Archaea; phylum Halobacteriota; class Halobacteria; order Halobacteriales; family Haloarculaceae; genus Halovenus. The sequence goes on from PXQO01000094.1 coordinate 5,062, forward strand.
TTCGCGCGCCGACAGCGTGTCGTACCTCGAC
>PXQO01000095.1 GCA_003021285.1 Halobacteriales archaeon QH_2_65_14
CGGGTTTTGGCACTTCGATGAGGCGGTCGAAGCGGCCGGGCCGGAGGATGGCGCGGTCGAGCATGTCGAAGCGGTTGGTGGCGGCGATGATGCGGATGTCGCCCCGGTCCTCGAAGCCGTCCATCTCCGAGAGCAGTTGCATCATCGTCCGCTGGACCTCCGCGTCCCCCGACGTCTTCGATTCGGTCCGCTTGGCCGCGATGGCGTCTATCTCGTCGATGAAGATGACCGACGGTTCGTGCTCGCTGGCGAGTTCGAACAGGTCCCGGACGAGGCGGGCACCTTCGCCGATGAACTTCTGGACGAGTTCGGAGCCGGCCATCTTGATGAACGTCGCGTCGGTCTGGTTGGCGACAGCGCGTGCGAGCATCGTCTTGCCCGTCCCCGGCGGCCCGTGGAGCAGGACGCCCGACGGGGGTTCGATGCCGACCGCGTCGAACTGCTCGGGGTCGATCAGCGGTTGTTCGACCGCCTCGCAGACCTCGCGAATCTGGTCGTCGAGTCCCCCGATGTCGTCGTAGGTCACGTCGGGGCTCCGTTCAACCTGCATCGCCTGTGCGCGCGAGTCCGTCTCCTGGTCGAGTATCGTCTGGACCGCAAAGGAGTCGTTGATGGCGACGCGGTCGCCCGCCTCCAGGTCCTCGCGGATCGACGAGGAGACCTCCGTCAGCACCTCCTGGTTGTTCCCGTGCTGTTTGACGACGACGCCGTCTTCGAGTATCTCCTCGGCCGTTGCGATGTACAGCGACGAGGATTTGAGAGTCTTGTTCTCCCGTTCGAGCGCGTCGACTTTCCCTGTCAGCACGCGCTGGCGCTCGCTGGCGGCGTCGAGCTGGGATTCGAGCTTTTCGTTCACCTCAACGACTTCGGCGAAGTGCTCCCTGAGCGCGTCGAGCCTCTCCTCGGGCGGCATATCCGGGTCCAGATCGAGGCGTGGGCGCTCGGGAAGTGATGGACTCCGAGACATCTGGTTGAACGACTTTTGGGAATCGTGTAATATAGGTTTTCGGGACCAGTTCCGGATGCGGACACTCCCTTGAGGGGTATGGCCCGCTTACATCAGCTGTTCGAACTCGTCGAGCGAGGACTCGTAGACGTCGATGGCCTGCTCGATGGGGGTCGCCTCGGTCAGGTCGACGCCGGCCTCGTCGAGCAGGTCCAGCGGGTAGTCCCGGGACCCGCTCCGGAGGAACTCCCGGTAGCGCTCTGGGGCCGGTTCGCCCTCCTCGCGGATGGCCTCGACGAGCGCTACCGCCGCGGAGATGCCAGTGGCGTACTGGAAGACGTAGAACGCGCGGTAAAAGTGGGGAATGCGCATCCACTCGCGGGCGATGTGGTCGTCGACGACCGCCGGCTCGTAGTAGTCGCTTTTGATGTCGCGGAACAGTTCGTCGAGGCGGTCGGGCGTGAGCGGTTCGCCCGACTCGGAGCGTTCGTGGACGCGGTGTTCGAACTCGGCGAACATCGTCTGCCGGAACAGCACCGAGCGGAACCGTTCGAGGTACTCGTTGAGGACGTGCCGGCGCAGGCGCTCGTCCTCGACTGTCTCCAGCAGGTGGTGGGTCAACAGCGTCTCGTTGACTGTCGAGGCGATTTCGGCGACGAACAGCGTGTAGCTGGCGTAGACGTAGGGCTGGGTCTCACTGGCCAGTTCCGAGTGCATCGAGTGCCCGAGTTCGTGGGCCAGCGTGTACATCGAACTCACGTCGTCCTGGTAGTTCAGCAGGATGTACGGCTGGGAGTCGTAGGTGCCACTGGAGTACCCACCCGACTGTTTGCCCTCCGTCTCGTAGACGTCGACCCACCGGGAGTCGAGCCCCTCAGCGAGCCGCGACTGGTAGGCGTCGCCGAGCGGTGCAACCGCCTCGGTGACGTACTCGCAGGCGTCCTCGTAGGGAACCTCGGGACCGTCGCCCTCGACCATCGGCACGTACAGGTCCCACATCCGGAGTTCGTCGGCACCGATGGCCTCGCGTTTCAGGTCGGCGTGGCGGTGGAGCGTCCCGAGGTTGTCCCGGACCGTATCCACCAGCGTATCGTACACCTCCACCGGGATGTTCGGGTCGTCGAGCGACGCCTGGCGCGCGCTGTCGTAGTTGCGTGCGTCGGCGAGTTTCTCGTTGGTCTTGACGCTGTTGCGATAGGCAGTCCCGACGGCGTTGTGGACGGTCTCCCACTCCCCGAAGTACGCCTCGTAGACGCGCTGGCGGAACTCGCGGTCCGGGTTTTTCAGCAGTGTCGTGAAGTTGTTCAGCGTGATCCGTTTCTCTCCACCGTCGGGCGTTTCGACGACGGGAAACTCCATGTCCGCGTTCGACAGCATGTTGTAAATCTCGCCGGGTGCGCCGGTGACCTCGCCGAGTTCCGCGAGCAGGTTCTCCACTTCTGATGACCGGGTGTGGGGCTTCTGTCGCAACACGTCGTCGAAGTAGTGGTCGTACTCGCGCAGTTCGGGGACCGTCTCCATCATCTCCTCGACATCCTCGCGGTCGAGTTGCTGTATCTCGGGGTCGAGGAAACTCGTCGCGCTCTGTGCCTCCGAGAAGAGTGACCTCGCCTGTGTCGCCATCGCCTGTGCCTCGTCGTTTCTGGTGTCCTCGTCCCGGCGGAGTCGTGCGTACGTCGCGACGTTCTCGACGTCCCGCATGACCTCTTGGTACCGGTCGAGAAAGCGGGCCAGCGTCTCCGCGTCTTCGGTAACCCGTCCCTCGTACGCGCGGAGGTCGTCGAGTTCCGCTTCGACGTCCTCGTAGGCCTGCTCCCACCTCTCGTCGCTCACGAACAGCGAACCCAGGTCCCATCTGTACTCCTCGTCGACTTCGGTTCGTTCCGGTACCGAACTCATTTTCCCGGCCTTCGAGCGGTCCGTAGGTAAGCCTTCTCTTCGCGTTTCCGGCACAGAAACGACCGTGGTCCCGTCGTTTCACGGCGTTTTTATCCGCCGGCACCCGACCTTTCCGCAATGACAGCCGAGAACGGCGACAGGGGTGAAGACGGGGACGAGTCCAACGGGTCAGACATCGCCGTCGCGGTCGTCGACGCGGAGACGCCGGGCAACGTCGGGACCATCGCCCGGGCGATGAAGAACTTCGGGCTCTCCGAACTGTTGCTCGTCGACCCGCCGGAACTCGACCCGGACGGCGAGGCCTACGGGTTCGCCGGTCGGGCCCGCGAGGACGTCCTCCCGAGCGCCACGGAGACGACGTTCGACGCACTCGTCGAGAACTACTACACGGTCGGGTGTACGGCGACGACAAACGAGGATTCGACCAGCCACGTCCGGTACCCGGCGCTGACCGCCGCCGACCTGGCCGACCACCTGCGGGGCGTCGACGCGGACGTCGCCGTCGTCTTCGGGCGCGAACGGGTCGGCCTCACCAACGACGAACTCGCACGACTCGACGCCATCTGTTCGGTGCCGGCGAGCGCGGCCTACCCCTCGCTCAATCTCGGCCAGGCCGCGACGATTGTGCTGTACGAACTCCGCGACCTCACCGTCGAGGCGACCCAGCACCCCCAGGAACTGCACGAGCGGGCCGAGGAGGCCGAAATCGAGCGCGTCTACGACCAGTTCGAGGAGTATCTGGCAGCCATCGACCACCCCGAACCCAAACGCGAGAAGACGATGCGGATGGCCCGGCGGTTGCTCGGGCGTGCCCATCCGACGCCCCGCGAGGCGCGAACGCTCCAGGGGCTTCTCCGCCGCGGAACCGAACGAAGCGAGACGTGGCACCCCGAAAGGGACGGCGATTCTGGTTCCTGATTGGTCGTCGGTTCCGCGAAAATCGAGGGGCCGCCAGAACTGACGTCCCTAGGCCCGCTTTTGAATCTCCTCGCGGAGCACGTCGCTCACGACGTCGCCGTCGGCTTTGCCCCGGAGGGCACCCATGCACTCGCCCATGAGCGCCGAGAACGCTCCCATCCCCTCGTTTTCGACCTGGTCGGCGTTGCGCTCGACCACCTCGACGACGGCCTCGCGGACCTCGCTTTCGCCGACGCCACCCAGGCCCTCCCGTTCGACGGCCTCCCTGGCGGTCAACTCCGGATTCTCCGCGAGCGCGCACAGGAGGTCGTCGAGCCCCTCGTTTGGCACCTCGCCGCCGTCGACCAGGTGAAGGCTCCCGGCGAGGTGTTCCTCGGTCAGTTCGTCGACCGGCACGTCGTCGCGGCGGAGTTCGGTCAGTGTCGATTCCAGGGTCGTCGCGGCCAGCGTCGGGTCGACGCCCTCCTCGACCACGTCCTCGAACAGCGGCATGTACACGCCGTAGGCGACCTGTTCGGCCAGGCCGGCGTCAAGCCCGTACTCCGAGTGGTAGCGCTCGACTTTCTCCGTGAGCAGTTCCGGCGTCTCGACGGCGGTCGGGTCGGGTGCGACGGGCGGCACGTCCGTCTCGGGATACATCCGCGCTGCACCGGGGAGTGGCCGCAGGTAGCGGGTCGTCCCGTCCTCGTTCGCGCCGCGGGTCTCCTCGGGGACGCGCGAAAGCGCCGTCCGCGCGCGCTCTGCGACGGCCTCGATGGCGATGTCGGCCGTCTCGGGGTCGTCCGCGACCAGCGCGACGGCGTCGTCCGGGCCGGCACCGACCGCATCCCGGAGCGCTTCGACCTCCGACTCCGTGACGCCGTAGGCCGGGAGTTCGTCGGTGTGGAAGATGCCGCCCGCGCCGTGGCGCTTGGCGTGGTCGGCGAACTCGGTGCCGAGCCGTCTGTCGGGCAGGATTTCGCGCCCGACGACGCCGTCGAACCCGTACAGCGGGACCGCCATCGCCACCCCGTCGCCCGAGAGCGCGCCCCTGATGACGCCGCTGTCCGTGCCCTCGAACACCTCGGAGACGTCCCCCGGGTCGCCGACAGAGGCACCGCTGTCGTCGAGTTCCTCGGCGACGTCGAGTAGGGCGACCTGCCGGCGGACCTCGTTGCGGACGATGTCGTCGATGTCGTCGAGGCTCTGGACGCCCTTGATCTCGACGCGTGCGCCCTCCGCGATAGAGACGTTGACGTCCTGGCGGATGGTTCCGAGCCCGCGCTTTACCTGCCCGGTCGAGCGCAACAGCATGCCGATGCGTTCGGCGGCCTCGCGGGCCTGTTCGGGCGTGCGGATGTCCGGTCGGGTGCCGATCTCGACCAGCGGAATACCGAGCCTGTCGAGGCTGTACCGGACGCCCCGGTCGGTCTCCTCGACCCGCTGGGCGCTCTCCTCTTCGAGCATCAGATCCTCGATGCCGACCGACCCCCCGTCGGTCTCGATGACGCCGTCGGTCGCGACCTGCATCGTCCGCTGGAACCCCGACGTGTTCGAGCCGTCGACGACGATTTTCCGCATGACGTGTACCTGGTCGATGACGTCCATGTCCAGTAGCTGCGCGATTTCGAGCGTCGTCTCCAGCGCCTCCCGGTCGACCCGCCCCGGCGGTTCGTCGTCCTCCTCGACGAGACAGGTCGTCCCGTAGGCGAGATACTCGAACTCGCGGTGGACCCTGCTCTCCTCGAGGGCCGCCTCGTCGATTTCGCCCAGTTCGCTCTTTGTCGGGTGGAGGTACCGCGTGAACGACCGCGTCGACGCCGCCGGTTCGCGCAACTCGGTCGGACACGAACAGAATAGCTTCGTTGCCGTGTCCAGTTGCTGGTGTATCTCCAGCCCCGCAACGAGACCCAGGTCCTCGTAGTCGAGTTCACTCATTGCATGACCCTGCGGTACCGAACGGCAAAAAACGTACTATCGGTCCCCGTCGACACCCCTCTCCCCGCTGGCCTCGATGCACTGCCCGTCGAGGCTCCCGAGAGGAGGACCACCCCGCTCCCAAAACCGCCAGGGGGAACCCGTCGGCAAAATCGCGAGAACGGTGATTCACGGACAGTACACGGATGAAAGTGGGTTTCATCGACTGATAACCGCCACGGGGGTTTATTCAGCAAGCCGAGAAACGTGACCTATGGGAGCGGTGGAGCAGTCGCACGCGACCGTAGAGTCGTATCTGTCTGCCCTCGACGAATCGTACGATTCGTTCTCGGTCAACCAGACCACGCTGGCGGTTTCGTCGGGGCGCTACGAACGCGAGCGCGAGAAGGCAGGTGCCGGTCGCGTCGATCTGTACGCGAAAGTCACGAACGATAATTCCGAAGTACTGCACGTCGAACAGGAGGATTCACTCGGGTTGCCGGCGACGACCACGACCGAGGAGACGTTCGAACACGCCGCGTGTACGGCCGTCTCGGAGTTGACTGGCGTCGACTGTCGCATCGTCGACGTCGAGCAGGCGACGATTCTCGGCATCCGCGACGCGGATGACCGCGCCCGCGAGACCGTGTATCGACTCGCGGTCCCGTGTATCGACTCGCGGTCGTGTTCGAGGCTACCCGCCGGTCCGGTTCGGTCAACGGAAACGCCGTCTGGGAGTCGACAGTCGAAAAGGAGGCTTCGGTCTTCGTGTAAACCCTCGATTCATGGTCAGCCGGTCGTGCCCCCGTATCCTCAGATGACGCCCGTGACCGTCGCGGCTTCGCGGGCGGCCGCCTCGTCGATGCCGTCACCGAGAATCGTGTAGCGGTCGCGTATCTCGTGAGCCGTCGTGAGGGCAGTCAGTATCGTCTCCCTCTCGATACCCAGTTCCGTCGCCGTGGTAGGTGCGCCGATGCTGTCGAGAGCGTCCCGGATAGCCCCCCACTCCTCTCGCTCGCCGCTGTGGAGGTAGGCAGTCATGATGGAGCCGACGCCGACCTGGTGGCCGTGGAGCGCCGCCCCCGGCGCGAGCCGGTCGAGCTGGTGGGAAAAGAGGTGTTCCGCACCGCTCGCGGGCCGGGAGGAGCCGGCGATACTCATCGCGACGCCCGAGGAGACCAGCGCCTTGACGACGACCCAGGCCGACTCCTCCAGCCCCTCGCGTATCGAGTCCGCGTTCTCGACGAGCATCTCGGCGGTCATCTCCGAGAGCGCGGCGGCGTACTCGGAGTACTCGACGTTCTTGAGCCGGTAGGCGAGTTTCCAGTCCTGGACTGCGGTATAGTTTGAGATGATGTCGGCACAGCCGGCGGTCGTCAGCCGCCAGGGCGCGTCGGCAAGCACCTCTGTGTCGGCGACGACGGCCAGGGGCGGTTCGGCGGCGACACTGTGGCGGGTGTTCTCGTCGGGCACCGACCCACGCCCCGAGACGATGCCGTCGTGGCTCGCCGCCGTCGGGACCGAGACGAACCCGAGGTCACGGTCCTCGGCGGCCATCTTGGCGATGTCGATTGCCTTGCCGCCACCGAGTCCCACCAGGTAGCCCGGGTCGAGTTCCCGGGTGACGTCGATGACCCGCTCTATCTCCGCGAAACTCGCCTCCTGGACGACGACCGTTTCCGGGTCTGCCCCGAGACCCGCGAGCGCGTCCCGCACGCGCTGTCCTGCGATGTCATTCGGCGTCGGACTCGTGACGATCAGGGGACGACCCGAGAGGTGGAGGTCGGTGACTGCCTCCGCCGTCCGGTCGATGACGCCGTGACCGACCACGACGTTCCGTGGCAACCGAATCCACGTCGACTTCTCGAACATACAGGTGATACCCCCCCTACCCATTTAAGGAATGAGGGTCGACTTCCGGCGGTGTTCAGATAAGCAATGTTGGAGTCGGGAACAGCATGAAAGCCCCGAGGCGCTCGCAGGCTGTGACTCGCTGCGCTCCTCGTTGCACTGCGGTGCTCGCCGGGCGAGACGAAGCAAGCACCGCAGTGCAACGAGGAGCGCAGCGAGTCACAGCCTGCGAGCGCCTCGGGGCTTTCATGCTGGTCGCAGTTCTCTTTGAGAATCTCTTATCTGAACAGTTCCCGACTTCCCATCCCGCTCATAGTGGTTATTGTGACTCTTTACCGCCGTGCTGTCATAGTCGAGGTGTGTGAGACGGCGAAATGGGGGTGCACGTGTCCTGGTCACGAAAACAATCACAATAACCACTATCAAACAGGACACGCTCCTCACGGGGTCGTTTCTCGACTGGATTGTGAGCCCGCGCGCTCTCCAGGACGGGAGGACTAGTGTTTTTATGCCGGCCAGCGTACGGGCCGGTATGAAGTTCATCATCGTCGGCTTTGGCCGCGTCGGAATGCGGACTGCCAGGACACTCAAAAGCGAGGGACACGACGTCGTGGTCATCGAGCAGGGCCACGAACGGGCCGAACGCGCCCGGGACGAGGGGTTCGACGTCATCGAGGGCGACGGTGGCGACGAGGCGGTCCTCGAACAGGCCGGCCTGGACGATACGGATGCCATCGGCGCACTCACGGGCGACCTGAACACGAACTTCTCGGCGTGCGTCATCGGCGACGCCCTCGGCTGCCGGACGATACTGCGCGTCAACGAGGACTTCAGCGAGGACCTCTATAGCAAGTACATCGAGAACGTCGACGAGGTCATCTACCCGGAGCGCCTGGGCGCGGCGGGAGCGAAGACTGCCCTGCTCGGGGGCGATTTCAACGTCGTCGCCGACGTGACAGAGAAACTGTCCGTCGCAAGCGTATCCATCCCCGAGGGCTCGCCGGTCATCGGCAAACGAGTCATCGAGGTCGAACTTCCCGGCGACGCCCGCATCTACGCCCACGGCCGCGAGGACGAGTCGATGACCATCCCGCTCCCACAGACGAGAATCGAGGCCGGCGACTCCGTGGCCGTCATGACCGACCCCGAACTCCTCGCGGACGTTCGCTCGACGCTGCGCGGCGAAGCCGCTGTCCAGTGAGACGGTCGTGCATTAATTTTTACCGACGCGGTGTTGGTCGAGGCCTCCACGGCCGGGAAAGCCCCCGGCACGCTGAGGGCTTTCTGGCGGTTCGCTGTCCTGCTATCGGTAAAGAATTCCATCTTTCCCTATGAGTGCAACGCCACCAGCCTTGATGATCTGACGTCTGGTTCTCGCCATATATAGACCTACAATATCCGGGGAAATATACACCACATTCGTTCTCACCGAACGAAAATACTCGACACTCCCGGCGAAATACTCCGTTTCTCGGCCGGAGTCTGGTGGCGAACACGGACCGCGGTGTTCTTTAGCCTCCAACCCCGACCGGAGAGTGTTCGGCAACGGAACGGGACTGCGGCGGTCCCGAAACGGCCGTGGGGACACAGCAGCGACCCGACTCCACCGACAGGCAAACGAGACGATGAACGGGGACGAATCAGGCTCTACGAAGACAGAACTCCCGGAGACTGCAGGCCCGGAGAGAGGGGAAAACCGGCGCGTCGAGGTCTACCCGGGGAAGGAGGTCGTCGTCGAGTTCGACCCGTCGCTGACGTTCGAATGCGTCGACGGGTGTACGTGGTGCTGTCACCACGGCGTGTTGCTCTACGAGGAGGACTTTTTCGAACTCGCCGGGTGCGCTCCGCTGGCCGAGTCGACGACACAGGTGCGCGGCGAGGATTTCGTTCGCAAGGAACCAAAGGAGCGCGACGAACACGTCGGCGAGGACGGCCAGGCGTGTTTCTTCCTGCGGGATGACGGTCTCTGTGCGTTGCACGCGGAACACGACTGGAAACCTGCCCGTTGCTCCGTGTTCCCGCTGTCGGTGACCGTCGAGAACAGCGACATCCACGTCTCGGTGCGCGAGGAGGCCCACGAGCACTGCGACGGCCTGGACGTCAGCGAACGCCGGGTCGTCGACCACCTCGACGCGTTCCTCCCCGAGTTGCTGTGGGACCTCGACAACCCGGAGACGAGGCGGCGATTGTGACCGCTCCTACTCGCGCGTGAGTTCCAGGACGAGCAGTTTCTCGAACGGATGGGATTCCTCGGCGACCGTCCCGGTCACGAACCCCGACTCCGCCGCCCGGTCGCGAACTTCGTCGGGTCCGGTGAGCGTCGATATCAGGAGGTAGACGCGACCGTTTTCGTCGAGCACCCGGCCGACGTCGTCGAGAAAGCGGTCGATGACGGCGCGCCCCTCCGGCCCACCAGACAGTGCTGCATTCATCCAGTCACCCCACTCCTCCTCCGGCGGCGTCGGCAGGTACGGCGGATTGAAACACACGACGTCGAAACTGTCCGCACGGAACGGCGAGAGCAAATCGCCACACACCACCGGAATCCCGGTTCCGCTCGCTCGCCGACACGCTTTGGGATTGAGGTCCGAACCGACAACCCACGCGCCAGTTCCCTCGCGGATGCTGCTGGCGACGTAGCCCGAGCCGGTACCGACGTCCAGCACCCGCTCGGCGGAGTCGACCCGCTCGACGGCTGTCTCGGCGAGCAGGTGGGAGTCCTCGGCTGGGCCGTACACCTCGTCCAGGCCGCGCTGCTCAGCGAGTCGGGGCCGTCCGTCGTCGGTCATTCGGAGGCTCCCCGGTCGCGCTCTTCCAGCTCACGGCCCCCCGGGTCACGCTTCTCCGAGTCAGTGTCGTCCTGGTCGGGATCGTCCGAGTCGCGCTCCTCGGGGGACCCGACCTCCCACGCCAGCGCGGCGAGCCGGGCGAACTCGGCCGGCGAGACGTTGCCCGCCCTGCGACTCATCAACTCCTCGTCGGCAGCTTCGACGACTGCGTCCGGGTCGCCCAACCCGGTGATGTGGGTCGTGTTCCGGACCGCGTTGCGCATCGTCTTGCGGCGCTGTGTGAACACGCCACGGAGGAATCGCATGAAAAAGTCGTCGTCGGGCACCGAGTAGGCCGGTTCCCGGGGACGCGTCCTGACGACGGCGCTCTCGACGGCCGGCTGTGGGTCGAACGCTTCCGGGGGGATGGTCTCGACGATTTCGACCTCAGCGTAGTGACCGGCCGTCACCGACAGCCGGCCGTACTCCGGGCCCCCCGCGTCGGCCGCCATCCGCTCGGCGAACTCCCGCTGGAACGTGAGTACGAGCGGTTTCCGCTCCGGGAGCAGTCTGAAGGCGATCTCGCTCGACGCCCCGTAGGGCAGGTTCGAGACGGATGCGGTGAACGGCGGCAGGTCGACGTCCAGTGCGTCGCCCTCGATGACGGTCACCGCGCCATCCGAGCGCTCGGCGTCGAACTCCTCGCGCAGGAACGCCGCGAGGTCGGCGTCACGTTCGACGACTGTCACGTGGTCTGTGACGGCCAGGAGCCGGTCGGTCAGCGCCCCGGTCCCGCCGCCGATTTCGAGGACGTGACCGACATCCCCGCCGGCGTCGGTCAGATACCCGGGCAGGCGGTCCAGTACCCGGTCGTCGACGAGAAAGTGCTGGTCGCGGTTCGGGTCGCCGGTGACCCCCGCCCTTGCCCGGAGTGCGTCGGGGTCCCGGAACTCGCCGGTCATTCCTCGTCGTCGCGCACGAACAGCCGGTACTTGAGGTCCTCCTCGTGCAACTCCTCCAGAATCCGCTCGACGAGTACCTCCTCGGGATTGTGGAGGCCGCTGATCCGTTCCTCGATCTCCTCGAAACTCTCGAACGGTTTGCGCTTGCGCTGGTCGAGCACGTCGTTGCGGAGTTTCTTCCCGATACCCGGGAGCAGGTTTAGCTGGTGGAGCCGCAACGTGATCGGCTGAGCCTCGTTGTAGAAGTCCACGAACCGTTTCTCGTTGGCCTCGACGATGTCCTCGATTGCGTAATCGAGTTCCGAACCCGCCCCACCCGGCAGGTCCTCGTACTCGACCCTGTTGATGCGTTCGACGTCGCCCCGCTCGTGAACGTCGACCCCGTCACCAATCGAGATGTCAGAATCCGCCTCCATCACGAGTTCATAGAGCGTAAAGTCCTCGATATCGACGGCGTAGGCCAGGGGTTCTTTCTGGTACTGTGGACGGTCGTCTTCCGTCCGTCCGTGGGCGAGAAAGTCCAGTACGACTGCCGTCCCCGCGCCCGCACTCTCGTCGCGTTCGTCGTCGCTCATATTGAGGTGCTACGGCGACCGGTTACTTAAACATGGGCAGGTCGACGGAAGCGGTGAGAATCGGGAGGTTTCCGACGCCGGAACGGGCGACGACAGCGCGGAGTGACCCACCTTCTCGATAGCTTTTTGCGTGGCCTCGTGATAGCGGGGATATGCTCACCGTCCGTGCGCCGGCGACGAGCGCGAATCTCGGGAGCGGGTTCGACGTCTTCGGCGTTGCTCTCGAACGGCCCGCCGACGTCGTAAGGGTCGAGAAGGCCGAGCAGACCCGGATTACCGTCACCGGGGCGGGCAAGCAGTACATCCCCGAAGACCCGGAGAAGAACACTGCCGGGGCGGTCGCACGGGCGCTCGACGCACCCGCCCACATCCGGATCGACAAGGGCGTTCGACCGGCATCCGGACTGGGGTCGTCGGCGGCCAGCGCCGCCGGAGCGGCCCTCGCCGTGAACGAACTCTACGACCGCGGCCGTTCCCGCGAGGAACTGGTCCCCGTCGCCGCCGAGGGGGAGGCGGTCGTCGCCGGCGACGCCCACCGCGACAACGTCGCCCCGGCACTCCTGGGTGGGTTCACCGTTGCGACGCCCGATGGCGTCACCCGGGTCGACGCGGACATCCCCGTCGTCGTCTGCCTGCCCGACCTGGTCGTCTCGACCCGCGACGCCCGGGCAGTCGTTCCCGAGGGACTGCGCGTCTCCGAACTCGTCGAGACGGTCGGCAACGCGGCCACGCTGACGACCGGTATGCACCGCGACGACCCGGAACTCGTCGGCCGGGGGATGACCGATTCGGTCGTCACGCCGGCGCGAGCGCAATTGATAGACGGATACGACGACGTCCGCGAGGCCGCACTCGACGCCGGAGCGGCCGGCGTGACCATCAGCGGTGCCGGACCCGGCGTCATCGCCGTGTGTGACGAACGGAACCAGCGGGCAGTCGCCGCCACCATGATCGATGCGTTCGACCGCCACGGCGTCGAGGCCAGCGCATACCAGACCTCGACCGGCGAGGGCGCACGGTTTCTCGGGAACTAGCGTTTGGCCGAACCCGGATGATTGCCGGGGTGGCCCGCTCGAATGCCCGATATCGCCAGTTTGTTACTGATGTTCCGTGGCTAGATGCTGTATGCAGTGCACTTCGTGCGGTCCCACCCCTGTTCGGTCCGGTTCGTTATCGGCTGGTTGCTGACGACGTCGTTCGGGATGGTGATCGACTCGCCGTCGAAGCTCTTCACATCAACACGAACCCGATGTGTTCCATCCGCAGGGCGATTTCCTTCTGGTAGGGTGACGCGGTCGGCGTCCTGGCTGAACTGCTCGACGAGTTGGCCCAGCAGGTCGGCCGCGACGTAGGCAATGAACAGCAGTCCAGGGTGACGAGAGTCCTCATCAGCAGGGGGAACGACACGCTGACGACCCGGAGGACCGTCAATGCCATATCCAGCAGGCCCCAGACCACGAGTAGCGTCACGGCGACGGCGAACAATCGGATTTATAGGCCCCAGCCTGTGAGTAGGAGGTATATGGACGAACGCGAGTCAACGCGAGGATACACGAGGCGGCGAGCGCTCAAGGCAGGGGCCGGCGTCGCGGCCGGTGTGGCGGCGCTTGGTGGGACTGGAGGCGCGGCCGCACAGAGCGACGCGTACGGCGGCCACCTCCAGGATGCAGAGTGGGACGGAACCACGGCTGACGCGAGCGGCATGGACGAAGTGGTGGTGGACGTCGGCGCGGGGCCGAACGGCCTCCAGTTCGGCCCGGAAGCCATCTACATCGAACCCGGCACGACCATCCAGTGGGTCTGGACCGGTGAGGGGAGCGGACACAACGTCGTCCCGGAGGAGGACGGCCCGTTCGACAGCCGCGAGGCACACGAGGGCAGTACCTCGACCGAACCGGGCTTCACCTACGAGTTCACGTTCGAGGAGGCCCAAAACGGCGTCCATCCGTACTTCTGTGGCCCCCACCGTGCGCTGGGAATGCTGGGTGTCATCGTCGTCGGCGAGGACAACGTCGAGACCGAACTGGTGCCGTACGGCGAGGAAGAAGACGGGGGACTCAAGCAGGGTGCTATCGTCGCAGGAGCCGCCATGTTCGGCGTCGTCGCGCTCGCCGGCGCTGCGGCCTACCGGGAACTGATCGGCGACGAAACGGAGTAACGGCGCGGCGGTCAGACACCGCGGTGCTGGAGCTGTTCTTCTTCGGGCAGGTCCGCGTTCGCATCCCCGCGCATTCCCTCGCCGATGTCGGACGCGATGTCGGCGAGCGTTTCGGGGTCGTCCCAGTTGTTGACTGCCTCGACGATGGCCTCGCCCATCGCCCGCGGGTTCTCCGCGCCGAAGATGCCCGATCCGACGAAAATGCCGTCACAGCCGTGGTGCATCATCAGCGCCGCGTCGGCCGGTGTCGCGATGCCGCCGGCGGCGAAGTTCACGACCGGCAGGCGCCCGCGCTCGGCGGTGTCGTGGACGAGGTCCGCCGGGGCCTCGTTCTCGCGTGCCCACCGCTCGCGCTCCTCGTGACTCATCCCACGTAGTTTTCGGATCGCCCCCTTGATGTTGCGCTGGTGGTGGACGGCCTGGTTGACGTCGCCGGTGCCGGCCTCTCCCTTGGTCCGGATCATCGCGGCCCCCTCGTCGATCCGTCGGAGCGCCTCGCCGAGGTCCCGGGCACCGCAGACGAACGGTGCCGTGAACTCGCGCTTGTCGATGTGGTACAGGTCGTCGGCGGGCGTCAGTACCTCCGACTCGTCGACCATGTCCACGCCGATGGCTTCGAGAATCTGTGCCTCCGTCGTGTGGCCGATACGCGCCTTGCCCATCACCGGAATCGAGACCGCGTCGATGATTTTCTCGACATCGGCCGGGTCCGCCATCCGTGCGACGCCGCCTCGCTTGCGGATGTCCGCCGGGACGGCCTCCAGCGCCATCACCGCGACGGCTCCGGCCTCCTCCGCGACCCTGGCCTGCTCGGGATCGACGACGTCCATGATGACGCCCCCCTTCTGCATCTTGGCGAAGCCGCGCTTGACGAGGTCTGTCCCGCGTCGGAGTTCCTCGATGTCAGTCTCCTCGGGCATACCTCCCGTTCGGTCCGGATTTACTTGATATGCTCGCTTCGACCACGCGCGTTCTTCCTGGCACAATTCTTAACCCTCGTGCATACCAATCCCGACACGAGAGGCCGATTACCCCCTGTCGGCAGTCACGGCGTACAGTCCGTAGCCGGTCCGCCAACACTGTTCCCGTGTCGGTCGACGTCGACACCGAACACAGCATGTTCAAGAGTTATCAGGTCGGCACGATATACGGAATCCCGTTCAGGCTGGACGTCACCTTCCTGCTGATACTGCCGGTCTTTGCCGGAATACTGGGCGCACAGATCGGTGACGTCGTTCCCCTGTTCAACGAGGTGTTCGGCACGACCATAGACGCCGATTCGCTCACCACCGGCGTGGTCCCGTGGGTAGTGGGGTTCGTCGCAGCCGTCGCGTTGTTCGTCTGTGTCACGCTCCACGAACTCGGCCACTCGGTCGTGGCCATCGCCTACGACTACGAGATAGAGTCGATCACGCTGTGGTTGCTCGGGGGGATCGCCAGACCTGCCGAACTCCCCCGCAACTGGGGCCACGAGTTCTGGATCGCCGTGGCCGGGCCGTCAGTCAACATCGTCATCGTGGCGCTGTGTGGTGCAGTGCTTCTGGTCGTCCCGCCGGTCGACGTGGTGGTGTTCCTGGTGCTCTATCTCGCAATCCTGAATCTCGGGCTGGCGGCGTTCAACATGCTCCCCGCGTTCCCGCTCGACGGGGGCCGGGTACTGCGAGCGTTGCTCGCGCGCAACCAGTCGTACGTCAAAGCCACCAGGCAGGCCGCCGGCGTCGGCAAGGTGTTCGCCCTTCTCATCGGACTCGTCGGGCTTCTCAGGCTGGATTTCATCATGATGGCGATAGCGCTGTTCGTCTACATCGCCGCGACGTCCGAGACGCGACAGATGATGCTCGACGCGGCGTTCGACGGCGTGGCCATCGAGGAGGTGATGACGCCCGCCGACAAACTGACGACAGTCGAGTCCGGCCTGGGTCTGGCGGACTTTCTCGACGTGATGCTCGAAGACCGCCACATCGGCTACCCCGTCCTCGATGGTGGCTCGTTCGTCGGTATCGTCACCCTGGAGGACGTGCAGGACTCCGAACTGACCGAGGGCACCGTCGCGGACGTCATGACGCCGGCGGAGAACCTGGAGACGGTGACCGCCGCCACCGAAGTGATGGACGCGTTCAAAGTGCTGGGCGAAAACGACGTCGGCAGGCTCCCGGTCATCGACGACGGACAGCTACGGGGACTGGTCACCAGAACCGACCTCATGCGGGCATTCAAAATCGTGACGGAACAACAGCGCTTCGACCACAGCGAGATACCGACGCCGACCCGCCGGGGACGAACCCGGCGCATCCGTCGAGACCAGGACCGGCAAGCGGGACGGAATCCCGAGGGGGGAACCTGATAGCGCTCCGGAGGACACTCGGGGCGGGACCCAGGCACTGTAGCCGTACCATCACTGGAGCACGAGGCTCGGCTCTCGTCCCCGGTATTGGATACCGCGTCGGTGATTTCCGCGCCGCGGGGCATCAGAACGGATTGCCCGAACTGAGATAGACATAGAGCGCGAGAAAGAGAACCGCGTTGTAGAGGCCGTGGACCAGCGCGGGGACGACGAGTGTGTCGGTGTGTTCGAACAGCCAGCCGATGACGAGACTCAACACAAACAGGATGAGAATCGAGACGGCGA
>PXQO01000096.1:0-17132 GCA_003021285.1 Halobacteriales archaeon QH_2_65_14
CTGGACGATCTCCAAACAGTCGAACTCCCGACCGATGAACTCCGCCGTCAACTCCGTAAACTCCGGGTCGTCGTCGACGGGCAGGACACGTATCGCCTCTGTCACTACCGCTCTGTTGGTGGCGCAAATATAAAAAGTCAGCTACTGCCGGTATTTTGCACATCAAACCGAGCTGTGCGACGAACCCTACTGTAATCACAACTGTTGTCTGGGAGGATGGTAACGAGAGACACACTCCGAGGGAATAATTCGGAGCAGTGTTTCGTTGTGTTTAAATAGCCCCACCGGCGAAACATAGGTAGAATCGTGTAGGGGTATCCGCCCCGAGTCCACGCCAGGTGGGCGCGAGTACAAGCCAGAAATACGCGTGTCGTGGTAGCCAAGCGGCCCAAGGCGCATGGTTGCTAACCATGTGGCGTACTGCCTCCGGGGTTCGAATCCCCGCCACGACGTGCATCAAAATCGACCCAGACATGAGTGCAGAACAACCCAACACGGACGAAGACGGTGACGAGGACATCCGTTATTTCGTCCGCATCGGCCAGGCCGACCTCGACGGCACCAAGTCCGTCGAGCGGTCGCTGACCGGCATGAACGGCATCGGTCGACGCGCCGCCCGTGTCATCGCCGACGAGGCGGACATCGACCGGACCGCCACCCTCGGTCGCCTGGAGGACGACGAGATCGACGCCATCGTCGAACTCGTCGAGGACTTCGGCGACCAGGTGCCCGACTGGCTGACGAACCGACGCCGGGACTTCTACACCGGCGAGACCACCCACGAGACCGGCAACGATCTCGAGATGAGCCGGCGCCACGACATCAACCGGGCGTGGCCAGAAGGTGCGCGGCCAGCGGACCAAGTCCACGGGCCGTACCGAGGGGTCCATCGGCGTCAACGTCGAGGCCATCAAGGAAGAGGCCGCCGAGGAGGAGGGTGACGAGTAATGGCACTCGGGAGCAACACCACGTTCTACGAGACGCCCAACCACCCCTACCAGGGCGAGCGCATCGCCGAGGAGTCGGGCCTCATCGGCAAGTACGGCCTGAAAAACAAAGAGGAGCTGTGGCGCGCCGAGTCCGAACTGCGCGGGTACCGCCAGGAGGCACGGAACCTCCTGGGCCGCGCCGGCGGCGACGCCGACGTGGCCGAGAGCGAGAACAGGGAGTTCGTCGCTCGCCTCCAGCGCATCGGCGCGCTCGGCGAGGAGGACTCGCTGGCTGACGTGCTGTCACTGGACGTGACCGACCTGCTGGAACGGCGGCTCCAGACGGTGGTCTACCGCAAGGGGCTGGCCAACTCCGTCGGCCAGGCCCGCCAGTTCATCACCCACGGCCACATCGTCGTCGAGGGGGCCCGCGTCCGGACGCCCTCCTATACGGTGTACGTCGAGGAGGAGAACACCATCGGCTTCGACAGCGCCTCACCACTGACTGACGAACTCCACCCCGAACGAGCGGAGGACCAATAATGGCAGACGAGGACAGCAAATGGGGCATCGCCCACGTGCACGCATCGTTTAACAACACCATCATCACCATCACCGACCAGACCGGCGCGGAGACGCTCGCCAAGTCCAGCGGCGGGACGGTCGTCAAGCAGAACCGCGACGAGGCCTCGCCCTACGCGGCCATGCAGATGGCCGAGGAGGTCGCGGAGGACGTGATGAACCAGGGCGTCGAGGGCGTCCACGTCCGCGTCCGCGGACCGGGCGGCAACCAGCAACAGAACCCCGGGCCGGGTGCACAGGCCACGATCCGCGCGCTCGCTCGCGCCGGCCTCGAAATCGGTCGCATCGAGGACGTGACCCCCATTCCCCACGACGGTACCCGCGGGCCGAAGAACGCGGGCTTCTAACCATGGAGGAATACGAGGTCCAGTTCGTCGACCGTGACGACCGGAGCGCCCGGTTCGTCGTCCGCCCCATCACCCCTGCGTTCGCGAACGGCATCCGCCGGGCGATGATTGCGGACGTGCCCACCTTCAGCATCGACAACGTCCGGGTCATCGAGAACTCGAGCGTGATGTTCGACGAACAGATCGGGCTCCGCCTGGGACTGGTCCCGCTGACGACGCCCCCGGGCGAGTTCGAAATCGGGGATGAGGTGACGCTGTCGCTGGACGTCCAGGGGCCGAGCAGGGAGGACCCCGAGGAGACGAAGACGGCGTACTCGGGCGACCTCGTGTCGAGCGACCCGATGGTCGGACCCGCGGACGACAACATCCCAATCATCGACCTCAAGGCCGAACAGCGCCTCGAAATCGAGGTCGACGCCGTCCTCGACGTCGGCCGGGACCACGCCAAACACCAGGGCGGCGTCGCGGTCGGCTACCGTCACCTCCAGCAGGTCGAGGTCGTCGGCGACAAGGGCGAGTTCGACGACGGCGAGCCCCACATCCTCCGGGGCGTTATCGAGGAGACGGCGGCCGAGCACGCGGTCCCGACGGACGGCGGGGAGGCCGAGAACGGCGAACTCGTCCCGACGGAGGCGTTCGACAACGACCTCACGAACCGCTACCCCGGGAAGGAGGTCGAGGTCCACGACGTCGAGAACGCGTTCGTGTTCCACGTCGAGACCGACGGGTCGTTCAGCGCCGACGACCTCGTCGTCCAGTCGGTCGGGACGCTCGAAAACCGCGCACAGGAACTCAAAGACGCAGTCCAACTGTAACGATGACGGCACGACCCCCACACAGTGTGGCAATCCGCACCGCGTCGGAGAGCGACGCGGACCGGCGGACCGAAAGGAGTTTGAGGGGGTCGGTCGTATCGACGAATGCGAGCAGGGATAGCCAAGTCAGGCCAACGGCGCAGCGTTCAGGGCGCTGTCCCGTAGGGGTCCGCAGGTTCAAATCCTGCTCCCTGCATTTTTCAGGAGGTAGGTCATGAGCAAGACAAACCCGAGACTCAACAGTCTCATCGCCGACCTGAAGTCGGCCGCCCGGGACTCCGGGAGCGACGTCTGGGAGGACGTCGCCGAGCGCCTGGAGAAGCCACGGCGCACGCACGCCGAAGTCAATCTGGGCCGCATCGAGCGCTACGCCCGGGAGGACGAGACGGTCGTCGTCCCCGGCAAGGTGCTGGGCAGCGGCGTCCTGCAGAAGGACGTCACGGTCGCTGCCGTCGACTTCTCCGGGACGGCTGAGACGAAGATAGCACAGGTCGGTGAACCGATCCATCTCGAACAGGCACTCGAACAGAACCCCGAGGGCTCGAACGTGCGGGTGATACGATGAGTGTCGCCGAGTTCGAGGCCGATGTCGTCGTGGATGCGCGCGACTGCATCCTCGGCCGCGTGGCCTCGCAGGTCGCCGAGCGCGCGCTGGACGGCGAGCGGATCGCCGTCGTCAACGCCGAACGAGCCGTCATCACGGGTCGCGAGGAACAGATCAAAGAGAAGTTCAAAGAGCGGCGCGGACACGGCTCCGACCGGGGGCCGTACTACCCCAAGCGCCCCGACCGCATCCTCAAACGGTCGATCCGGGGGATGCTCCCCCACAAACGGCCGCGCGGTCGCGAGGCGTTCGAGAACGTCCGCGTCTACGTCGGCAACCCCTACGAGGACGACGAGGCGGAGATACTCGAGGACACGTCGCTGGACAGGCTCTCGACAATCAAGTTCGTCTCCCTCGGAGACGTCAGCGAATCACTCGGAGCGAACGTCACATGGTAACGAACACCTCAGGCAAGAAGAAGACGGCAATCGCTCGTGCGACCGTCCGGGAGGGGACCGGCAAGGTCCGCATCAACGCCCGGCCGGTCGAGCTGGTCGACCCCGAGATGGCGCGGCTGAAGATGCTGGAGCCGTTCCGCGTCGTCGAGAACACGCTGCGCGACGACGTCGACGTCGACGTCAGCATCGAAGGCGGGGGCGTCATGGGCCAGGCCGACGCCGCGCGGACGGCCATCGCCCGCGGCCTCGTCCAGCACACCAACGACGCCGAACTCCGGGACGCCTACATGGAGTTCGCGCTACCAGAAATCATACCGGTGATACAGTCATGATGGTACCAGTCCGGTGTTTCACCTGCGGCAACGTCGTGGGCGAGCACTGGGAGGAGTTCAAGCACCGCACTCGCGAGGCCGAAGAGCCCGAGGACCCACAGAAGGTCCTCGACGAACTCGGCGTCGAGCGACACTGCTGTCGGCGGATGCTCGTCTCGCACAAGGACCTCGTCGACATCGTCGCACCCTACCAATAATGTCGAAGACGGACAACCGCTACGAGAAGGCACGCATCATCGGCGCTCGGGCACTCCAGGTCGCCTACGGAGCGCCGGTGCTCGTCGAGACCGAGCAGACCGAACCCATCCTCATCGCGGCCGAGGAGTACGACCAGGGCATCCTGCCTTTCACCGTGCGGCGGGGGGACGGCACGTGACGCTGATAACGGACGTCCGCCTTCGACGGGTGCTGGACTCCCGGGGGAACCCGACCGTCGAGGCCGACGTTCGGACGGAAAGCGGCGGATTCGGCCGTGCGAAGGCCCCATCCGGCGCGAGCACCGGCGAGTACGAGGCAATCGAACTCCCCGTCGGCGGGGCGATTGCGAGCGCCCGTGAGACGGCCGTGCCGCGGCTCGTCGGCGAGGTGTACGCGGGCAACCAGCGGGACGTCGACGCGGCGCTCCGCGGGGCCGACGGCACCGACGACTTCTCGGAGATCGGTGCCAACAGCGCCGTGGCGATATCGATGGCCGCGGCCAAGGCGGCCGCCGACGTGCTCGGTGCGCCGCTGTTCCAGCACCTCGGGGGCACCTTCCGCGGGGACACGTTCCCGGTGGCGCTCGGTAACGTCGTCGGCGGCGGCGAGCACGCCGCAGACGCCACCCACATCCAGGAGTTCCTCTCCGCCCCGGTCGGCGCGCCGTCCGTCGAGGAGGCCGTCTTCGCCAACGCGGCGGTCCACGCCGCCGTGGCGGACCTGCTCGACGAACGCGGCGTCGCCTGTGGCAAGGGCGACGAGGGGGCCTGGGCACCGTCAATCGACGACAGCGAGGCGTTCGAGGTCGTGACGGAGGCCATCGAGACCGTCGAGAGCGAGGTCGGTTTCGAAATCCGGCTGGGTCTCGACGTGGCCGCGGCGGAACTGTACGACGAAGACGAGAAGGTGTATCGCTACGGCGACGAGCACCGCACGAGAGACGAGCAGATCGCGTACGTGGCCGACCTGGTCGAGGAGTACGACCTCGTCTACGTCGAGGACCCGCTCGACGAGGACGACTTCGCGGGCTTCGCGGAGTTGACCGACCGGGTCCACGACGACACGCTGGTCTGTGGCGACGACCTGTTCGTGACCAACACCGAGCGCCTGGAGCGGGGCATCGAGGAGGGTGCCGGCAACAGCATCCTCATCAAGCCCAACCAGATCGGGACGCTCTCGGAGACAGTCGACGCGGTCGAACTCGCACAGCACAGCGGGTACGAGCCGGTCATCTCGCATCGGAGCGGGGAAACGGAGGATACGACGATTGCCCACCTCGCCGTCGCGACGGACGCCCCCTACATCAAGACGGGGGCTGTCGGCGGCGAGCGCACGGCGAAGCTGAACGAACTCATCAGAATCGAGCAAAACGCATGAGTGGAAACGAAAACGAAGGTCTCGACGCGTCCGAAGTCGACGTCGGTCCCGAGTCCGGCGAGGACACGGAGACGGAGCCGACAGCGGACGAAGAGACCGAGACGGAGGAGGCACCGCCCGCCGAGGCCGAGGAGGCCGAGGCCGAACACGAAAAGCAGGAACCGCAACTCGACGAGGACGTGATGTCCGACGAGGAGGCCGACCTCCTCATCCCGGTCGAGGACTACCTCGGGGCCGGCGTCCACATCGGGACACAGCAAAAGACCGCGGACATGGAGCGGTTCATCCACCGCGTCCGGACCGACGGGCTGTACGTGCTGGACGTCTCGATGACCGACAGCCGCATCCGGACGGCGGCGAACTTCCTGGCGAACTACGAGCCCGAGCAGATTCTCGTGGCCTCGTCGCGCCAGTACGGCCGGTTCCCGGCCGAGAAGTTCGCCGAAGCAGTCGGCGCTCGCGCCCGGACCGGCCGATTCATCCCGGGGACGCTGACCAATCCCACCTACGACGGCTACATCGAACCCGACGTGGTGGTCGTGACCGACCCCATCGGCGACTCCCAGGCGGTCAAGGAGGCCATCACCGTCGGTATCCCGGTTATTGCGATGTGCGACTCGAACAACACCACGAGCAACGTCGACCTCGTGGTCCCTACCAACAACAAGGGTCGCAAGGCGCTGTCGGTGGTCTACTGGCTGCTCGCCAACGAGACGCTCGACCGCCGCGGAGCCGAACCTACCTACGCGCTCGAAGACTTCGAGAGCGAACTCTGAGTCTCGGGTTCGACTGTTGGACTGTTTTCCGTACCAAAGAACTAACACCAGCGCCGCCGCCGGAACACGTATGGGCGAAGGAGATACGTTCCTGAACGCGGTCATCGGTGCAGCGGTCACCGTGGTAACGGCGTCGTTTATCCCGTTCTCGCCGGTCGTCGGGGGTGCCGTCAGCGGCTACCTGCAAGGTGGCGACGACGAGGAGGTGCTCAAGGTCGGTGCGCTCTCGGGGCTGATCTCGCTGATACCGCTGATACTGGTGTTGATACTCGTCGGCAACATCTTCCTGCTGGTCGCCGCGTCGGGCGACCCGGGGTTCTCGGCACTGCTCGGCGGCTTCGGGGCCCTCATCTTCGTCGTCTTTCTCGTCTCGGCCATCATCTACACCGTCGTCCTGAGCGCGGTCGGTGGCTGGCTCGGTCTCTACGTCCGCGAGGAGACCGACCTCTGAGGACGATGCCCGCCGTCCGCGCCGCCACTCCCCTCCGTACGCGCTCTCTCACCCTAAAGCAGGTGGAGGTCCGCGCTGTGTCGCTGTGAAAACCACCGGGCAGTACCGGATACGGCTACTATACTGCTGGCTTGATGAAAGAAAAACACACACAATAAGAGTTATTACGAGTAGCGTTCATTCCACCTGTATGAACACCACACGGCGAAAGGTCATAACGGGGGTATCGGTGGCTATTGTCGGAGGGCTGGCAGGGTGCACTGGCGGGGATAGCGACGACGGACCGGAGGAAGTCGACTTCGACCAGAATAACTCCGACGTCGACGAGGACGATATCAGTGTCCCTGCCCTTACATTTTCTTTCTCCTACCGTGAGGACGATGGTGTCGTCTCGATTTCGCACCTCGGAGGGCGGAGTGTGTCGGCTGATCGGCTGTACATCCGGGGCGAAGGGGTCGCAGACGAGTACAACGAGACGTCATTCCCCGAACTCCCCAGCAACGATATCGAGGCAGGGTCCGATTTCAGATCCGGGGACGACGTGACGGTCGAGGTAGTCGAAGACGCGTTCCGCGTCGAGGTCGTGTGGGTCGACGAGGAGACCAACTACCCGGTAACGGTGGACGAGTATTCGGAAGGAATGGACGGGTAACGCCTACTGGTACGACGACGTTCTGTGGACGAGGACACACGCCGCGAGTAACAGCCACAGCCCCAGAGTTGGCGGGAGTATCACCCGGAAGAACGCCTCGAAGACGGCGAGAAGTCCGGCTTCGACCGACGCGGGGAGTGGGGCGCTCGTGAGTGCCATCTCGACGAGGGGGAAGTCGACACGGACGAACGACACCAGGGCACCGACCAGCAGGAGTGTCCGGGCACGACCCGCCTCCAGGCGGTACAGCAGGACGATCAGCGGAAACAACAGCAACGACGTGTAGAGGCGCTGGAGCGGGAAAAACAGCAGTGTGGCGAGGAGCGTCCCGAGTATCGCCGCCTGTCGGCGCTCGTCGGTGGCGACGTCCCGGTAGAGGACGGCCACGATTGGCGCGAGCACCAGGAACGCGAGCGGCGTGAGAACCGGCGCTCCGAGACCGGTCAGTGCGGCAATCTGACGCTGTGCCCCGTCCCGGGTCTGAGTCGGGTCCGGCGCGCCGTCGAACCCCTCGTATCGGCCGGTCAGCACCTCGGTGAAGTAGGTCACTGTGAGGTCGGGACCCAGCGCGAGTACGCCCACGAGAAGCCCGCCGCACCCGACCACCAGGGCGACCCCGGTGGCACGCCACGCGCGACGGCGAACCAGCCACAGGCCGATGCCTGCGGGAAACACCTTGACGAGAGCGGCGGCGGCGAAGGCCGTCCCGGCCAGTGTTTCACGGCTCCTGTCGAGCGCGTCGAAGCCCACCACGAACGCGAGCGCGAGCCAGAGCGTGACCTGCCCGTTGATGACGGCGATGGCACTGTACGCCGAGAGGAACGCGAACCCGAACAGCAGGCCGAAATCGACGCGAGTGAGCCGGATACCGCGACGGGAGAGGGCTCGCCGCAGGACGACCGCGATTCCGGCAGCAGCGCCGACGTTCAGGACGGTCTGGAGCACGTAGGCGGCGGCTTCCGTTCCCAGAAGGGCGTGGGGGACGAACGCGAACACGATCACCGGCGGGTAGATGAAATGGAACGTGGGCCTGTCCGGCGGTGCCGCCTCGTAGATGTGCTCGCCGGCGAGCAACGCGTCGGCCGCGGCCAGATAGACGTCCGAGGCGAGCATGAACTGCTCTGCCCCGACGAAGGGAACCGCGACGACGCCGGCCAGTCCCGACACGATGCCCGAGAGGAAAAGGAGGCGGGTACTCCGACGGAGGGCGTCCGTTCTCGCCTCGGCTCCCTCGTCCCGTCCGACCGCCTGTTGGCCGTCCTCGGGCGGCATCTCCGTCCCGTTGCCCTCCCGTTCGTCGGTCACATTTCACCCCACGCAGGAGTCACAGTAAAACGGGTCGGTTCGCGTATCGACAACTGCACGCCAGCCCGTCGACGAAGGCGCGTCTTGCGACGCCGGGTGTCAGCGTCTGCGGAGATGGACACCCTGGTTGCTACGTCGCGCCAGGACGAGCAGCCGTCGTTATCGGTCGATGTCGGGTCGCGAACCGAGCGTCACCTCGACCGTCTGGCGCTCGCCGTCGCGGACGATTTCGACCTGGATCGTGTCCCCTGGTTCGGTTTCGAGCGCGAGAAACGCCGACAGGCGCTCGCTGTCCGTTATCGTCCACATCTCATCGCTCGACCACTCCGCCAGTCCCATCCTAACGATGACATCCCCGCCCGTGGGTACCTCCCTTCCGTTCACGGTCTCCTCGCCGTCGGCCCCCTGCAGGATGCCCGCCGACGGGCCGTCCTCGGGGACCTCGGACACGTAGACGCCCCACGGAACCGAGAGGTCGTTGGTCTCGATGACGACCGGGCGGACGTTGAACAGCCGGATTCCCATGTAGGAGTGCTCGTACTCGCCGTCCTCGATGAGCGACGGGACGACGCTGCGAGTCATGGCGGCCGAGATGGCGAAGCCGACGTTGTCCCCCTGTCCTGCGGTGACGACGCCGACCACCTCGCCGTCGTACGTGACCAGCGGGCCGCCGCTGTTTCCGGGGTTGAGTGCGGCGTCAGTCTGGATACCGTCCGCGATGTTGAAATCCCGTCCGGGAACCCGGATGTTGCGGTTGCGACCGCTGATGATGCCGGTCGTGAACGATCCGGTGAAATTGAAGGGGTTGCCGACTGCCGCGACGGGGGTTCCGACGGCCTGTGGCTGGTCGACCAGCGAGAGGGCAGTCGCAGCCTCGGGTTTGCCGTCGACTTCGAGCACCGCGAGGTCGCTGTGGGCGTCCGTTCCCACGACCTCCGCCTGGCGCCAGCCAGTATCGATGAACCAGACGTAGGGGTTGCTCCCGCCGAAGACGACGTGTTCGTTTGTGACGAGATACGAGTCCTCGTAGACCCAGGCCGTCCCGCCGGCGGCACCCTCGGACGTCTGGACCTCGACCGCGACGACGGAATCGATGACTGCATCGTACACGTCGGTGAGTTCCGAGGGAACGGCATCCCGTTCGACGTTCCCGTTGGGCGTCTCCGGCTGGTCCGGGAAATCGCCTTCGGGCTCATCGATGGTGTCGGGTTCGACGCTCGACTCGGGCTTGCTGAGGGCACAGCCCGCGAGGGCGGCGGACAGTGCAGATCCGGTGGCAGCGAGCCACCGACGCCTGGAGAATCCGGTGTCGTCCATATACATCCATAGGTCGGAACAGCAATAAACCCCAGGCGAACGTGTCCCCAGAGGACACGATATCGACGGCTATCACTGCTCATCGCGGGGACTTCAGCGGAACGGCACGAGGGGCAACTGTGACGGCCAGGACACAGCGCGAACAGCGACAGCGGCGACGGAACGGGGATTTTGCGGGAATCGGATGAAAACGAACGCAGGGATGACCCGAGCGCTCGAACTCAGGGATGAACCGAGTACTCGAACTCGTGTGCGCGGGCGGCGAACGCGCCGAGCAGTTGGGCGGTCGCGTCGAGGTCGTCAAGGTCGAGCACCTCGACCGGTGTGTGCATGTACCGGTTGGGGACGCCGACGTTCAACGACGGGATGCCACCCCGCGAGACGTAGAAGGCGTCGGCGTCCGTGCCGGTACGGATGCCGCTGGCCTGGAGTTGCACGTCGATTTCGGCCTCAGTAGCGACCTCGCGGACCGCCTCGACGGCGTTCCGGTGGTTCGTACTACCGCGGGCGACGACCGGCCCCTCGCCGAGTTCGACGCCGGTCTTCTTCTCGCGGGGGGTGCCCGGCGCGTCCGACGCGTGGGTGACGTCAACCGCGACGGCGACGTCCGGCGCGAGGTCGAACCCGACCATCTGGGCACCCTTCAGCCCGACTTCCTCCTGGACCGTGCTCACCGCACAGATGGTCGCCTCGGGGTCGGCGTCGGCAGCGCGACGGAGCGCTTCGGCAGCGGCCCAGATACCGATGCGGTTGTCGAGTCCGCGTGCCGCAATCCGTTCGCCTTCCAGGTCCGAAATCGTCTGGTCGAACGTGACCGGGTCGCCGCGCTCGACGAGGTCCTCGGCCTCGTCGCCGTCCTCGGCACCGACGTCGACGAACTGTTCCTCGATGTCGTCGTAGGACTCTTCGCCCGTGTCGCGCAGGTGGATCGCCGTCTGGCCGATGACGCCCGGCACCGGCCCGTCGTCGGTGTGAATCACGACGTGCTGGCCCCGGGAGACGGTCCTGTCGGACCCGCCGACCCGGGACAGCCGGATGGTGCCGTCGTCCTCGATGTCCCGAACCATGAATCCGATTTCGTCGACGTGGCCCGCGATTGCGACGGTCGGATCGCCACCCTCGACGATGGCGATGGCGTTGCCGTACTCGTCGGTTCGGACCTCGTCGGCGAACCCCGAGACGTACTCGACCCATCGGCGCTGCCCCGGCGTTTCGAAGCCGGATGGTGTCGGTGTTTCGAGCAGTTCGTCGAGAAACTCCCGCTGTCGTCCGTCCATACCCGGCCATTATGGTGAATCCCCCTCAATGTTCTGTTTATCGGCTCAAACTGTTCAAATTTTGTAATTACCGGTTCTGGGCACCGGTGTCGCCTCAATCGCTGGATTTGTCAGTGTCGCCGCCTCCGCAACCGGTAAGAGGGAGGTAGCCGAAAGAAATGACATGGTCGACATTACCATCATCGAACTAAATCTCGAGGAGGGAGCGATTTCGACGAATCTCCCGTTCGGGGGCTCAAACACCGCCGGCAGCGAGGAGAGCGAACCGTACGACGAGCGCAGGGAGGCCGCCGGAGACGGGAGTTCGGGCGGCGGCAAGAAATTCGCCATCCTGGGCGTGTTCGTCTTTCTCGTGATCGGTGCCGCCGTCGTCAAGTACCTCAGGGGTGGTGACGAACCCGACGTCGACATCGAAGCGCCCGACGACGGCCCCGTCGGGGTCACTGTCGATACCGAAGACGAGTAACGCCGCGGGGCGGTCGAGGAGCACAACCCCACCAGGGAGAAGGCCTTTATTCGTCAGCCGCCACGTACGGGTATGGGCATTTATCGCAGTGTGCGCGCTGTCACGGGAGCGACCGGGGACGGGCCAATCGACTGGTCGGCAGTCACAGAGGCGGCAAAGGAGTCGGTCGACCCCGGCGACATCGACGTTCCCGCCGCCGAGCAAGCGGGCTACGCCGACGACGTTCGGGACGCCCGCGACCGCGTGCGGGAGGTCACACGGATCGACTTCGACTTGCCGGAACGCGTCGAGATACAGAGCCGCCACCACTGGCTCGACGCCAACGTCGCGACCTTCCAGCGGGTCATGCGCCCGCTCGAACAGCAGTTCGGTGCGATGCCGGGGCTCGCCCGCATCGCCAACACCGGCTCGATGGCGTTCGGCCTCGCGTTCCTCTCCAAGCACGTCCTCGGACAGTACGACCCCCTGTTGCTCGCCGACGGCGAACCCCATGCGCTGTATTTCGTCCGGCCCAACATCCAGCACGTCTCCGAGGTGCTGGACGTTCCCTACCCCCGGTTCCGGCGCTGGATCGCTTTCCACGAAGTGACACACGCCGCCGAGTTCGGTGCTGCGCCGTGGCTCCCCGCCCACCTCGAATCGACGATGGAGGAGGCCGTCGAGAAACTCTCCTCGGGGAACCTCGACCGGGCGTCGCTGGGCGAACTCGACACGACGATGACCGCCGTCGAGGGGGACGCCGAACTCGTCATGGACAACGCGTTCGACGACGAGTACGCCGACCTGCGACGGAAACTCGAACAGCGCCGGCAGGGTCGCGGTCCCGTCGAACGACTCATCCGGCGGTACCTCGGGCTGAGGGTCAAACGCCACTCGACCGTCCCCGTGACTGGATCGCCCGCGTCGAAGGCAGATAGGCCCGGTCAGTCGTCAGCGTCGGCTTCGAAAAACCGCCCGTGGAACCCGAAGGGGTTGTGGTGGGGAAGCTTCGCCCTGGCCCGCTCTTCGAGAGTCGCGGCGTCGAACACGAGCAACACCGAGCGCTCGGACTCGACGTCGAGGGCCGTCACGAGAACGACGCCGTCGTCCTCGGCGGTCGCGCCCGGCCGCCGGACCGGGCAGGGTTCTTCGACGTAGAGGCCCCCTCCCACCACTCCCGGGACGTGTCGCGTTCGACGTCCACCTTCACCAGCCCGTTTGCACCCTCGCGGTCGGTCGCCTGCCCGTAGACGTACCGGTAGGGCCGCGTCCGGTAGGCGTCGGCGACCGCCGGCAGTTCCGTTCCGCCGGTATAGAGCCGGCGGACGGTGACCTCGCCGTCAGGCGTGATGCGAAACCGCGTGAGCCGACCCGGCGGCACGTCTTCGAACCCGCCGGTCGTGACGGCTCCGAGCGAAAGCGCCTCGACGATGGTGTCGTCCTCGAACGCCACGAGGTCGAGAACGACAGTCTCGCCGTCGTCGTAGGCGTTTGCGACGTGGAAGGTGAAAAACGGCTCTACGGTCGGCGAGGTAACGACGGACCCGGTTTCCCGCTCCACGACATACAGGCGACGCTCCGCGTCTGTCTGCCAGTCGAGCAGGTCGAAAAAGCCGTCGTTGAACGGCGACAGGGCCTGCACGATGTCGATACGGAGCGGCGTCTCGACGAGAACGAGATGTTGCTCGCTCACCCCGACGCTGTGGACGTAGGCGGGTTTCCCGGTCGGAATGGAGGCGATAATCTCCCGCCGGCGCGTCCCGTCGGGGATGCGAAACAGGTGGTACTCGTGGGTTCGCCCGAACGTGATGGCGTGGCCGAACAGGTCGCCGCTCGCGGGGTCCTCGACGAGGTGGGCGGTGACCACGTGGGGGTCGAACAGGTCGTCGAATGCGAACTCGCCCGTCGACTCCAGCGTCGTCCCGTCGAAGCCGACCCACCGTGGGGCCTCGGTCTGGGCGACGTACTCGCCGTCGATGCGGGCCACGTGGACGTTCGCGTTGTCGGTCGGTTCCGGCGGTCCGAGATTCTTCACCCACCGCCCCAGCGTCTCAATACCCCCCACGCCGGTCGCGAACTGAGCCGAAATCCTGCCGGCCATCGCCTCCTCGTAGGTCTCCGTCCGGAGAAAGCGGTTGCTGTATCTGACCTCACCGTCCGCGAACGCGTACTTGCGAAGCATCGCCAGCCCATCGAACCAGTGCTTGAGTCGACGGCCCCCGATTTCGAACTTGCCCGGGCCATTGCGGAGCAACGTTCCGGAGAGCCACTCCGGAATCGAGCCCTCGACCGGGAGTTTCCGGTCGCTCACCTCCGTATCGAGCGACCCGAACCCGGGCATATACGTGGTCTCCGACACGCGTCGGCTTACGCGGGCCGGGCGTATAATGCCACCCCCGACTCACAGTTCGGTACCCCTCGACACATCGGCCAGTCTCGCGCTACGTGCTTTCAGGGGACGGTCGGAGGGAGTAGACGTTGGAATCGTAGCTCCCGACGTAGACGGTGTCGTCGACGACCGTCGGCGGACATTCGACCCAGTCGCCCGTTTCGTAGTGCCAGACCTCTTCGCCCGATGACGCGTCGAGGGCATAGGAAACTGTATGAACAACTGGTAGCAAAACTGCTCTGGTCCTCCGGGACAGCATGCTCGTCAGATGGCGAGTTCTCACTCCCACGTCAGGTTTAATACCCGTCTGACGTTTTAGGGCACTGTGCCACCTGCCACGAACTACGAGGTCGACACTGAACCGGATATCGAACCGGGACAGACGTTGCTCGTCGGTCTCTCGTCGCCGGGCATGGCCGGACTCACCGCGGCGGATTATCTCGGTCCGGACACCTGAGTGGTTGTTGCGACATAGACTCGAAACACGACAGGATTCACATGACCCACCGTATCTGGTACGCGATCTTCGACGCGGTGAGCGAGCAACGCGGGGAGAGACTCGAAGCGTCCCTCTCGGAGTTGTCGCCGGAGGAACGCGAGACTGTCGACCCCTACGCGCAGTACCTCCTGGGGGTCGGGACGACCCGGCCGCTTCTGTCCCTGCTGATCTGGGGGAGCCTCGGGGTCTTCCTCGCGTTCACCGGCCTCGCCATTCTGGTGACCAGGCCCCTCCCGCTGTCGTTACTGGCGATCCCCGCCATCGTGGTGGGGCTGGCCTTGGTGTACGTCGCCCGGTACAGCGCCTACGAGCGCAAGAAGCGCCAGAGGGAACTGTACGAGACGCTGCTGGCGGAACCCAGGCGGTTGCTCGACCCCGACTACCGGTCGCAGTTCGACGACCTGATCGAATCCGCCTCCGACTAGCAGTGCTTCCGGGGTTCGCGCTTCTCGGGGCCACTGTCGATTCAGAGCGGCTCCGCGAGAAGAGCGCTCGGTATTCTACGTCCCGTCGGCGACGGCGTCCGGGTCGACCGGCCGGAACCGGACGATAGCGTCGAACCAGTCAAGCGGGAGCCGGTCGCCGCCCGTGATTCCGCGGGCCTCCCTGTCGGCGAGTTCGCGGTCGACGAACCGCCGAGCCACCAGGGCGAGCCGACCGTTCCCGGCGTCGAGTTCCCGCTGTGCCTCCCACAGGAGGAGCGCGCCGGTGAACACGTCGAAGATGTAGTGTGCGAGCCGCTTTGCCGATAGCTGGGCGTACTCCTCGTCCCCCGCCGCGAGTTTTGCCATCGCCGCCAGGAGGTCGTGATACTCCGACTCCACTGTCCCCCTGGCGTTTTCGAGCGCCGGGTGCTCGACGCCGTCGATGCGCTCCTGCACCACGTCGGCGAACGGTTCGTGAGCCTCCTCGCGGTCGAGCGCCCGGAGAACGTCCAGCGAGAGGACGTTTTCGGTCCCCTCCCAGATCGGAAGGACCTGCGCGTCGCGGAGGAGTCTGCTGGTAACGAACTGCTCGACGTACCCGTTGCCGCCGTGAATCTCCATCGCGTAGGACGTCGTGTCGATGGCCATGCGGGCCGTTCGGAGTTTCGCGACCGGCGTCAACAGCCGCATCAGCCGGTAGGCGTCCTCGGGTTCCCCCCAGGCGAAGTACCGGACCGCGTCGAAGGTGAACGCCGTCGCCGCCTCGTGGTCGACCGTCATGTCGACGAGGTCCTCTCGCATCAGTGGAAACTCGTCGATACGCTTGCCGAACGCCTCCCGGTTGGCAGCGTGAATCTTGCTCTCCAGGAGCGCCCTCCCCATGATACCGCAGGCACCGGCCGCGTTCGAGAGCCGTTCGAGGTTCAGCATCTCGGCCATCTGCTTGAAGCCCGCGTTCTCCGTGCCGACGAGGTACGCCTTCGTCCCCTCGAACTCGACCTCCCCCGTCGGGACGTTCGTCGTCCCGAGCTTGTCCTTCAGCCGTCGGTAGTACTGGTCGTTGAGAGCGGTGGCCGGCGGTGGCCCATCGAACGCCCGTCGCCGGCCCTTCGTCAGCACGCCGTCGTCGGGGTCGCCGTGTGGGACGAGAAACATCGAGAGGCCGTCGGTGCCGTCCGGTGCACCCTCGGTTCGAGCGAGCGCGAGCGTTCCCTCGGCGTCGATGTTCGAACAGAACCACTTCTCGCCGGTGAGTCGCCACCAGCCCCCGTCCTCGTCGTACTCCGCACGCGTTTCGTTTGCCCCTACGTCACTCCCGCCCTGCTTTTCGGTCAGGAACATCGCGCCCTCGATGACGTCGTCGTGGTCGCGGCTGGTGAGTGCGTCGTAGTACCCCTCGAGGGTTCCGTCGTCGAACCGGTCGAGCACGTGCGCCGCGCCCGCTGTCATCGCCACGGGGCAGACGAAGCCAGCTGTTTCCCCATAGGACAGGAGCGACAGCATTCCGAAGTAGTGGGTGTAGGACAGCGGTTCGTCCCGACCCGACGGCGGTTCGAAGACGTCCGCCACGATGCCGGCCTCGTAGGACAGTTTCTCGGTTTTGCGCAGTTCCGCCGGGTAGCTGACGAAGTTCTGGACCTCGCCGTCCCGGTCGTAGGTGTGTAACTCCGGTCCGTGTTTGTCGACGTAGTCGGCGTTATCGGCAATCGTGTGTCCGATCAGGTCGCCGAACTCGGCGAGCCGAGGTCTGGCCCACTCGAACTCCCCGTCGGGATACACCCGCCGGAGTTCCCGCTGTAACGTCCTGTCCAGTTCCCAGTAGTTGACATACCGCCCCTCGTCGAACTGGCTGTACTCGATGGCCCCGCTCATACCGACCGGGTCGCGCTGTAAACGGATAAATTTCTGCCCGACGCTGACGGAACTGTTCAGATAAGAGATTCTCAAAGAGAACTGCGACCAGCATGAAAGCCCCGGCTTGCTGAACTCCCGCGACTCGTTGCGGTCCTCGGCC
>PXQO01000096.1:17231-21717 GCA_003021285.1 Halobacteriales archaeon QH_2_65_14
TCTGAACACCGCCACGCTGACCCCGAACTGCGACCGGCCAGGCCTTTTTGGGCGTCTACTGTTGCCCTCCCTCGATTGCTTGCCGTCGCGCCGACGCTACTCGTCCCTTTCCAGGGGTTGCACAGTAGCTACAGGAATCGAATTCGTCGCCCGAGCAGGTCAGAGATCGACGTCGACGCGGAGTTCCGTATCGGTCACCGTCGCGACGGTGTCGGCCGGGACCTCGATGTCGTCCTCGTCGGCGTCACCGAACCCGAGGCCCTGGATGACGGCCTCGCCGATGCCCGGGTCGGGTTCGACGTACGCGACCTGGCTCTCGGCGTCGACCTCGGTGACGACCCCGATTTCCTCACCCTCGATGTCCATCAGAACTTTTCCCTCGTCTGCCGTTGATAGGACGGTCATCGTTTCAGACGTCGCCCGGTACTCCTAAAAGAACCTCGGAAATACTCTCACTCTGAAACGGTGGAAACCGCGGCATGGGGCTCGCTTCGTGACAGTACTGTCCGCGTCCGCCAGCAACCGGCGACAGCACACATCACACGAATCCTCGCTCGGCCAGAGTCGACGGGTCTTAATCCACCGTGCCCTTCGACACAGGTATGCGTCAGTTCATCGTGGTGGGACACGAGGCCCCAACGACGGCGGAGTTCTCGCTCGACGACCTGCCGGGTGCGGGCCGTCTGGATTTGCTTTCCCGGTGTGTTACGAGTTCGCTCCTGCTGTCTCACGGCATCCGCGAGAACGTCCGCACGCACCTGGTGCTCGACGACGCGTTCACAGTCTCCTTCGACGGGAGCGCCATCCGTCGGCTCAACCCCGACGAACGCTCGACTGCCGCGCGCGTCAGGAACGCTCTCGACGAGCGCGAGGAGGCAGTCGGACGGATTCCCGTCGAAACCTCGCCCGGCGTCTCGCTTACCCGGGTCGGTCTCTCCGGGACGCTCGATTCGGTGGCCGACGATGGCACCGTCTGCCTCTTACACGAGGAGGGTACGCCAGCGCCCGACCTCGACCCGCCGTCCCATCCCGTCTTTCTGCTCTCGGATCACCGGGATTTCACCGAGGAGGAACTGTCACTGGCCGACGGGCACGCCGACTACCGGGTGGGACTCGGGGCCGAGCGGTTGCATGCCGACCAGGCGATCAGCGTCGCACACAACTGGCTGGACACGGACGGTTTCAGAACGTACCGACGCGAGTGAACAGTTCTCACCCATTCCGCTGCGGTATTTCGCAACGGTTAAACCTGCTGACGGCCACCTCCCACCTGCGGGCCGGTGGGGTAGCTTGGTATCCTTCGGCCTTCGGGTGGCCGTAACCGCAGTTCAAATCTGCGCCGGCCCACTGGATACATATACTTTTTCCGGCATCTGCTGACAGTTAGCCGGGTGTGAACCTCGAGAATCGTCTACCTGTCCGCTGTCTACCGGCGAGACGGCTGGCATGGCCGCAATGGATTACTGGCGACAGATTGAAAATCCACTACCTCGCCAGGGCGGAGGGTGGTGCACGCCGACGGGGAATATCGGCTCGTCCGGAACGCGGCGGACCACCCAGGTGCCTCACCCCGAACCTTTGGTTGTTAAATGGTAACAATTAACATCATGGGTACCGAACCGAACGAACGGGACTTCCCTTGCAGGCGGAACGGCAAGATGGGAGTGCCCATCAGCGCGCCCGAACCTCGGTGAAACAATGTCAACATCAGACACCCAGAACAAGACCCTCGTCCGGCAGTACCTGGAGGCGTTCAACGACCGGGACAGGGACAGACTCGCCAACCTCCTCGCGGCTGACGTGGTCGAGCACGGGATACACGACGAGTTACACGGTGTCGACGAGATACTCGCCTTCCTCGACCGCCACTTCGAGACGTTCCCCGACTACGCCGGTGAGACCGAGACCATGGTCGCCGAGGGGAACCTTGTGGTCGTTCGCTACTCCGTCAGGGGAAGCCACGAGGGGAGGCATCTCGACGTCGAACCGACCGGAAACACGGCCGAGTGGACCGGGATGGCCATGTACCGGATCGAGGACGACGAGATTGCAGAGATATGGCTGGAGGAAAACCGACTCGACCTGCTCGAACAGCTCGAAGTGGTCGAACCGCCCACACACCTCCGGATATAGCACAGCAACAGCGCAACAACCTGGTGAGAGGCTACCAAGGAGCACCCGCACCTGTTCGACCGGGAACGTACCTCCGCCAGAAGGGCCTTCAAAAACCAGGCACCGGAGGCGGTGCCACTGCCCCTCGTACGCGGGGTTGGGGTTTGGGATGAGACGGGAGGGGCACCTTGTATGTCTCACATCAAACAGTAATACTTTACGGTTGCTGGTCGTAATTGTCCGTGTTTCCGGCCATCGGGGGGACAGGTCGTCTTAACGGACTTCCGGAACCCACGGATTATTTACTGCCGTGGAGTCACTCCTCGCCCGTTTCAGGGGCCGAAACAGGGATAATTTCGCGCCGGGCCGAAACGAGTCACAACAACCACTATCAGTCGTCGGCTTCGACTTCCGCGGCTTCGGCGTCGCGTTCGGGGACGTCTTCGAGGTACTCGTCGGCGTCTATCGCGGCCTTACAGCCCAACCCGCCGGCGGTGATCGCCTGCTGGTAGTGGTGGTCCACGACGTCCCCGGCGGCGAAGATGCCATCGACGTCGGTTCTGGTCTGTCCCTCGCCCCTGCCACCGGCGGTCCGGACGTAGCCCTGCTCGGCTTTCTTCCGGACACGTTCGACCCACAGCGCTTCGGCCCGGAACTCCTCCCGGCGGTGGGCGAGATAGACCGTGTCCGCGAACTTCGTGAGGAACGTGGCCTCCTCCATCGCCGCGTCGCCGCCGCCGACGACGAGCATGTCCTCGCCGCGAAAGAAGGCTCCGTCGCAGGTGGCACACGTCGAGAGTCCGTAGCCCATGAGTTCCTCCTCCCCCGGTATCCCGAGGGTGCGGGCGCTGGCCCCCGAGGCCGCGATGAACGCGTCCGCGGTGTAGACGCCGCCGTTCGAGAGTTCGACGCGGATGGTCCCATCATCGCGCTTCGTGACGTCCTCGACGACGCCGTGTTCGAGGTCCGCGCCGAACTGCGTCGCCTGGTCTTTCATCCGCTGGACCAGTTCGGGTCCGCCGATTCCGTCCGGGAATCCGGGGTAGTTCGCCACGTCGGTCGTCAGCGTCAACTGCCCGCCGGGTTCGTCCCCCTCCAGCACGAGCGGCTCGTTGTTTGCACGGCCGGCGTAGATTGCCGCCGTCAGACCGGCGATTCCTGTCCCGGCGATGATAAGTCGCCGGTGATCGACAGTCTCTTCTGTCATTATCCGGTATAGGACCACCGTGACTTTGTAGGTTGCGCTGTCGTGTCGGGAGCGTGCCAGACCGCGATTCAATGCGTCGAGCGTTCGCCACGATACTGACACTGTCAATCCTGACGACGTTCCTGTTCGTCGTCGTGCTGGGTCTGATGCTCGCGTTCGGTGTCGTCAGTCTCCCGTTGGCCGTCGGACTGGTCGTTCTGGTCCAGGTAGGTCTGTTGCTGGTCGGACCGACGGTAAACGACTTCCTCTATGGGTGTACTCCTCGGAATCGTCGCGTTCGTCGCTTCTGAGCTCTAGGGCCAGGAGCGGCTTACTCTCGCTCGAATCCGTCGTCCGGAAGCCCTTCGAGGACAGCCCCGTGGAGCGGGCCGTTGGAGGCCAGCAGCGGCGCTCGGACCCCGGTGTCGTCGAGCCGGAGTTGATACTCGTTGCCCCGGGAATCAGTCGCCCGTCCGCCGGCCTCCCGGAGGATACAGAGGCCCGCGGCGACGTCCCAGAAGTAGGTGTCGTACTCCCAGTGGGCGTCGGCGCTCCCGGCAGCGACGTAGCAGAGATGCAACGAGACACTCCCCAGCCGGCGAACCCCGCGTGCCTGTCGGTAGAACAGTTTGAGGAACTCACCGGTCGGGTCGTAGCCCGACAGCAGCATGCTCTCGGCCAGCGTGTCGCGGTCGGTCGGCTCAATCGGGGTCCCGTTGCGGTACGCATCCTGTCCCTTCGCCGCGTGGAACAGTTCGTCAGTGACAGGACTGTAGACGACGCCGACGACGGGGTCGGTTCCGTCGACGAGCGCCAGGGCGATGGTGAAACTCGGGTTCCCGTGGGCGAAGTTGCCGGTGCCGTCGATGGGGTCGATAACCCACGTGTACGGCCCGCCAATCTCCTCGGGGTTTTGCTCCGCACCGGTCCCGGCGTCGTCCCGGTCCCGGGCACCGCCACCGCCACCCTCACGGTCACTCTGACCGTTCCTGAGTCGCCAGCCCTCCGAGAGGATCACGTGGTTGGGGAACTCGTTGTGGATGATGGCGGTGACGATACGTTCGCTCCGGGAGATGGCGGCCGCGACGAGTTCCTCGTTGCCGCCACCCGAGTCGGACCCCTGGAGGCGGTCGTAGAGGCGTTCGACGGGTTCACCGGCGGCGACGACTGCCTCGCGTGCAGTCAGGG
>PXQO01000096.1:21801-31774 GCA_003021285.1 Halobacteriales archaeon QH_2_65_14
GAACGTCCCCGCCTCGGCGGTCACGCTCGGCCGGCCGCCGTCGACGGTCACGTGAACGGGCGTCCCGGCGACGACCGTAATCTCCCGGTTTTCCCCCACGACGAGCGGCCGGACTGTGGCGGTATCGGTGTGGAGTGGCGTCACCTGGAGCGTGTCGTTGTCGGCGGGCACGTGGACCGGCCCGCCGGCGGACAGCGCCATCGCCGTACTCCCGATGGGGGTGTTCACCGCCACGCCACCGCCCTCGTAGCAGCCCACGTACTCGCCCTCAACGAACACGTCGAGCCGTGACGTGCCGAGGACGCCCTCGCCGGCCTCCAGCGGTTCGAACATCACCTCGTTGATGCCGGTGTGGTCGAGTCCGCCGCCGGTCACGTGGAACTGGAGCTGTTCCGTGACGTCGGCACGGCCGTCGAGAATCTCCAGGAGGGCCGCCTCGATGTCCTCGGGCTGAATGCGGGCGAGAAACGCGAGCGTCCCGGCGTTGACGCCGAGAATCGGAATCTCGCGGGGCGCGAACTCCCTGACGGCGCGCAGGAACGTGCCGTCGCCGCCGACCACGACGCCGAGCACGTCGCCGGCCACGACCCGCTGGTCCTCGATTGCCTCCCCGACCTCGTAGGCCACGAATTCGAGCCCGCTGTCGGTCACCACCGACGAGAGCCGTTCGACGACCTCGTCACTGTCGGGTGCGGCGATACACACGACCCGTTCGGTGGTGACGAGACGCGACCCGCGCATCGACAGTAACGTCGTCGTCGTCGTGGATAAGTGATTTGCCACCGACGGCGCGAACCCGGGTTGTCGTTCCCCCGGCTACCGGTGGTAGTAGTCGGTCCCCGACCGCTCGTAGGCGGGCGAGGAACTGCGGATGGCATTCGCGACGTGCTGGAGTTCCATTCCGAGGAGGACGACGACGTCGCTGAGCGAGATGATTCCCGCGAGTTCCCCGTCCTGGACCACCGGCACGCGCCGGATGCTGTTCTCGGAGAGCAACTCCACCAGGTCGTACACGCCCGCGTCGGCCTCGATGGTCACCACCTCGTCGTCCAAGAACTCGCTCACAGGCGTCCGGTCTGCGTCGAAGTCCTCGTCCAGGACGGCCATCGCCAAGTCGCGGTCGGTGACGAGTCCGGGCGGTTCGTCGTCCTCGACGACGACGACACTGCTCACCGTCTCCCCGTGCATCGTCCGCACCACGTCCGCGACCGGTCTGTCCGGAGCCACCGTTACGACGTTCGTCCGGGCTATGTCGATGATTGCCATACGAGTACATTCCTGGCAGTCGTGTACAATAGTTTCGCTCCAGGCACTGCGACGAATCTGCGGTTAGTTCGGACGGCGGTGTTCAGATAAGCAATGTTGGAGTCGGGAACAGCATGAAAGCCCCGAGGCGCTCGCAGGCTGTGACTCGCTGCGCTCCTCGTTGCACTGCGGTGTCAGCAAGCCGGGGCTTTCATGCTGGTCGCAGTTCTCTTTGAGAATCTCTTATCTGAACAGTTCCGTTCGGACAGGGACAATCGTTAAACGAACGTCCCGCCATATCCTAACCAATGCATGGGCGGAGGTTAGCGACCACCGACCGGCTCATCATCCTCGCCAGCCCGGACAGCGAGGGCCCGCTCGAACGGATCAGGGGGTGGGCCGACGGGCGGGGAATCGACGTCGCAGTCGTCGAGGTGGGCGACGACGTTCACGACGTCTACGACCCGAACCGGCCGACCCTGGGAATCACGCTCGGTGGGGATGGCACCTTCCTCGAAGGGATCAAGCAGTTCACCCCTCACGGGATTCCGCAACTGGGCATCAACGCCGGGACGCTCGCGTTTCTCGCCCGCGTCGAACTCGAGGACATCGAGGCCGCACTCGACGAGGTCATCCGCGGTCGCGCTACCGTCGACAACCGGCAGAAGCTGACCGTCGAGGCCAGCGGCGTCGACACGACCGGTATCAACGAAGTGACGGTCACGCACGTTCCGCCGGAGAACCCCTTCGACAGGAAGGTGACGCGACTCGACGTGTTCGCAGACGACGAGTACGTCGGGCAGTACGAGGGCACCGGCGTGGCGGTGTCGACGCCCACCGGTTCGACCGGCATCTCGCTGTCGGCGGGGTGCTGTCGGCCTCCACCGAAATCCGTATCGTCACGCGGGGGAAAGCGAGTCTCCTGGTCGACGGCGGCCGGGCACACAAGATACTGGGAGCCCAGTCGACGGTCACCGTCGGCGGCGCTGATGAGCGCGCTTACGTCGTCCGGACGAGCTACGACGACCAGTTCATGGCCGCCCTCACGAAGAAACTCGGCTGGGGGCTCCGGAGCGAGGACAGTGAGGGCCCGCGCGACCTGTTGACCGAGGAGCTTCCGCCCAAAGAGCCGACGTTCCTCGAACGGGTACGCGACGTCGCGATGGAGGCCGCCCGGAGCGTCGGCGAACCGCTCCGCGAACTCCACGGACGCGTCGAGGACGTCACGTACAAGACCGACAAGTCCGACATCGTGACGGAGGCCGACCACCAGGCCAACCGCATCATCACGACCGTCATCGAAAACGAGTTCCCCGACCACAGCATCTTCTCCGAGGAGAGCGAGTTCCGCGAAGGGTCGAGTTCCTACACGTGGGTCGTCGACCCCGTCGACGGCACCGGTAACTTCGCCCACGGCAACCCTCAGTACTCCGTCTCCATTGCACTCCTCGACGACGACGAACCGGTGATGGGTGTCGTCTACGTTCCCGAAACCGACGAAATATTCCACGCCATCCGGGATGGTGACGCCTACAAGGGCGAGAAGAGAATCGTCACGACCGACCGCGACACGCTGGCCGAGAGCATGCTGCTGTCGGGCTACGACCCGGACGGCGAGTTCCTCACGCACTTCTACAAGGAGACCCAGGGCGTCAGGTCGCTGGGGTCGGCGGCGCTCAATCTCTGCTATCTGGCCAACGGGAGCGCCGACGCTATCTGGGAGTACGACACCTACCCGTGGGACGTCGCGGCCGGCATCGTCATCGCCAGGGCCGCCGGCGCGACCATCACCGACCGGTATAACGAGGCGTACGTCGTCGAGTTCGACGCCGGCGAACGCAAGTCACTGCTTGGCTCGAACGGCCTGCTCCACCCGGCCCTGTACGAGCATCTGGAGAAAAGCAACCTGGTGTGAAGCAGTCGCCACCACACCTTTGGGTCGTTATCACCCCTTGCCTTCGGACACAGAATTTATATATACCTAATCTGTTAGCCCCTGGTATGGACACGCAAGGCGGGGCCACCGGCGACCACCTCGCGGAACCGCTGGAACGGGTCTCCGACGGGTATCTGGAACTCGACAGCGACTGGCAGGTAACCGCGGTCAACAGTGCCGGGACGGAAATGTTCGGTGCTGACCGGGAGTCACTGCTCGGTCGACCGCTCGACGAGGCGGTTCCCGATGTCGTGGCCTCGACACTCGGAGAACGGATCGAGGAGTCGATAGCGACGGGGGAGACAGCCGGCTTCGAGGAGTACTTCGCCCCACTTTCGCGCTGGCTCGAAGGCACAGTGTACCCCACGGGGGACGGGGTTTCAGTGGTCGTTCGTGACGTCACCGAGCGCGAGCGGATACGGCAGGACCGTGCCAAACGCGAACTCGCACTCGAACAGCTTCACGACATCGCCTCGGACACAGGAGATAGTCGAGAGCGTCGGCGACCACCCAGACCTGCAACCGGGAGCGACCGCGCCGCTCTCGGAGTCGTACTGTCGTCACACGCTGGCGGCCGGCGAGACCCTGGCCGTGCAGGACGCACCCCGGGAAGGGTGGGAGGACGACCCGGCGTACGACCGGTTCGACCTCGACTGCTATCTCGGGGTTCAGCTGTACGTGAACGACACACAGTACGGGACGGTCTGTTTCGCAGGGAGCAACCCACACAGTCGCGGCTTCGACGAACACGAACGGACGTTCGTCGAACTGCTGACCGACTGGATTCACCACCTGCTCGAGGAGCAGGCCTACGAGCGCGAACTCGAACAGCAGCAGGCGTTCACCGAGGGCCTGATGAACAGTCTGCCCGATCCGCTGTACGCGGTCGACGAGAGCGGGCGCTTCCTCCGGTGGAACGACCGCCTGGAAGCAGTGACGGGCTACGACCCCGGGGAAATCGCGTCGATGGACCCGCTCGACCTGGTCGCCGAGGCGGACAGGGAGCGCGTCAGCGAGGCGTTCGATTCCATGTGGGAAGACGACAGGGTGTCGGTCGAAGCGACGCTCGAAACGAGTGACGGCAAGCGGATTCCCTACGAGTTCTCGGGCGCGCCGCTGTTCGACGAGTCGGGGGAGGTAATCGGCCTCACCGGCGTTGGCCGCGACGTCACCGAGCAGAAGGCCCACCGCGAACGCCTCTCGCGGATTCTGGAGACGACGCGGTCGCTGATGCAGGCCCGGGACCGCAACCACGTCGGCGAACTCGCGGCCAACGCCGCAAGCGAGTTGCTCGGGGAGGGCCTCAGCGTGTTCCGCCTCTACAACAGCGACGAGGGAACGCTCGAACCGATTGCGACGACGGACGCCGTCGACGAACTCATCGGGAGTCGTCCGG
Organism: Halobacteriales archaeon QH_2_65_14; assembly: GCA_003021285.1. Lineage (GTDB taxonomy): Archaea > Halobacteriota > Halobacteria > Halobacteriales > Haloarculaceae > Halovenus. Next base: position 26,379 of record PXQO01000096.1, read on the forward strand.
TGTACGGCCTCGGCGAGGGCTATCCGGGGGAGGTGTTCGCCTCGGGTGAACCGCGGGTCGTCGCCGACCTGGCCGACAGCGAGTTCGACTACAACTACGGAGCGGCGCGGTCGACGATCTGCTATCCCGTGGGCGTTCACGGGACCATCACTGTCGCGTCGACCGAGCCGAATGCCTTCGACGAGACGGACCGGCACGTCCTGGGATTGCTGGCGACCAGCGCGGCGGCCGCCTGCATGCGGGCCAAGCGGATGCGGGAACTGCGCGAGGTCCGGGAACACACCGAACAGGTGCTCGAACGGGTCAACGGCCTCGTCGAAAACACCGTCGAGGTGCTGGTCCAGGCGACAACCCGCGAGGAGGTCGAAGGGGGCGTCGTCCGCGAACTCGCTGCGGCCGACCCGTACTCGTTCGCCTGGATCGGCCAGCCCGACGTGACGACGGAGACGCTCCGACCCACCGCGTGGGATGGCGACCTCTCGCTGCCAATCGATGGCTGGACCTTCGACCTTCGGCACGACGAAGGTCCCGTTTCCGAGGCGTACCGGGAGAGGCTCCCCCATATCCGGACCGGAATAGACGGGGACACCCACGGGCAGTGGGCCGACGCGGTCGCCGACAGCGACGTGGACTCGCTCATCGTGATTCCGCTGGTGTACAAGGACGCCACATACGGGGTACTGACGGTCTACGCCGAGGAGGGGGACGTGTTCGACGAACGGGAGCGGGTCGTGCTCGAAGCGCTTGGCCGGGCAGTCGCCAACGCCATCAACGCCGTCAAGCGGGGCCGGATTCTCGATGCGACAGAGATCATCGAGTGCGAGTTCGCGGTCGACGACCGGGAGTTACTCTTTAGCCGGCTCTCGGCCGGCAGTGGCTCCCGACTGGAGGCGGTCGGGATCGATTACCGGTCTGACGGGCGCGTCAGGCTGTATCTCTCGGGGGAGGGGAGCGATCCGGAGCAGTTGCTCGAACTCGCCCGCGGGGATTCCCAGGTCGTCGATGTCACGTGCATCGTTCAACACGACGATGAGTGTCTGCTCGAACTGGTCGTCGAGGAGTCGTTGCTGGCGATACTGGCCGAATACGGGGCCGTTCCCGGCGAAGTCGTCGCGGAGGGGGGGACGACCCGGTTCACCGTCGAACTTCCCTACGAGGCGGAGGCCCGGGAACTGTTCGACCTCGTCGACGAGCGCTACCCCGGCACGGAACTGCTCGGCTATCACGAACGCGAACGGCCTGTCGAGACCCGCCAGGACTTCAAGGCCGCACTCGGCGACCGCCTGACCGACCGCCAGGAAACCGCGCTCCGGACTGCGTATCTCGGCGGCTTCTTCAACTGGCCGCGGGACGTCGACGGCAACGAACTCGCTGACGCGATGGGCATCTCCCGCCCGACGTACCACCAGCACCTCCGGTCTGCAAAGGCGAAGGTGTTCGAGGAACTGTTCGAGTGACGTTCTGCACTCGGTCGACCATCCCTTCCAGCCGTCCCGCCGCGGTAGTTTTTTCGTACTGGTGGACCAACAGTAGGGTATGTCCTATACAGCCGAGAACTACGAGGACGTCGAACAGCTCGCCCCGGGAATGCACTTCATGCGGAACGCACTCGACTGCGACAACCTCGGCGTGACTGTGATAGAAGCCGACGCCGGCTGGGAGGGCAAGGAACACGACCACGCCGACGAGGGCGAGGAAGAGGTGTATGTCCTCCTCGACGGCTCCGGACGGATGACCATCGAGGACGAGGAGGTTTCCCTCGACGCCGGCGACGCCGTCCGCGTCGACCCCGACGCCTCGCGCCGACTGGCCTTCGACGAGGAAAGCACCATGGTCATCGCCGGTGCGCCGTAGCTGGCTGGTCAAAAGAACTTTATCGTCACTGGGCGGACCACTCACTAGCCATGCGTCCCATCGACGATACACCACTATCGCGAGACGGCAAGGTGCTCATCCTCGCGTACGACCACGGGCTCGAACACGGTCCCGTGGACTTCGAGGAGGTACCCGAGAGCGCGAACCCCGAACGCGTCTTCGAGGTCGCGAAACACCCCGCGGTGACGAGCCTCGCGGTCCAGAAGGGTGTCGCGGAGGCGTACTATCCCTCCTACGAGGACGACGTGACGCTACTGGCGAAACTCAACGGCACGTCGAACCTCTGGATGGGCGAACCCGACTCGGCGGTCAACTGGTCGGTCGACTACGCCGCCGAGGTGGGGGCCGATGCCGTCGGGTTCACTCTCTATGGCGGGTCGAACAAGGAAGTCGAGATGGCCGAGGAGTTCCGCGACGCCCACGAGCAGGCCCGCGAGTACGACCTGCCGGTCGTCATGTGGTCGTACCCGCGCGGACAGGGGCTGAAAAACGACAAGAAACCGGGCGTCATCGCCTACGCCACACGCCAGGCCCACGAACTGGGGGCCGACGTTGCGAAAGTCAAGTATCCCGGCAGCAAGGAGGCGATGGAACACGTCGTCGAGATGTCCGGGAAGACGAAGGTCATCATGTCCGGCGGCTCGAAACGCAGCGACCGGGAGTTCCTGGAGAACGTCAAGGCGGTCATCGACGCCGGCGGGGCCGGCCTCGCCGTCGGTCGGAACGTCTTCCAGCGCGAGCACCCCGAACGCATCCTCGACGCCCTCGAACAGGTCATCTACGAGGAGGCGTCCGTCGATACGGCGCTGGCCGCCGCCGAGCGGTAAGGTCCGGCTCAACGGGACTCACAACTCATGACAGAGACGATAGACAGGGTGTTCCAGTCGGTCGCCCGGACGGCGGCGGACGTCCGTGGCGTCCTCGGGAGGCGTCGCTCCTACGAGGAAAGACACAATCCCAGCGGGGAAAAGCAACTCGCGGCCGACGTCTACGCCGACGAGCGCCTGGAGGAGCGCCTGCTCGACCTGGCGGACGTCGGGTCGTACGCGAGCGAGGAACGCGAGGACATCGTCGAGGACAGCGGGGCCTACCACGTCGCCTGCGACCCGCTCGACGGCTCCTCGAACCTCAAATCAAACAACGGGATGGGGACCATCGTCGCCATCTACGACCAGCGACCCCCGGCACCGGGCGACGCCGTCGTGGCCTCGGGATACGTGCTCTACGGTCCGATCACCACGATGGTCACGGCGGTCGACGGCACCGTGACGGAGTACCTCCTCGAAGACGGGAGCCGTCAGGTTCTCACCGAGAACGTGACCATCCCCGAGAACCCGGTGGTGTACGGCTTCGGCGGGCGAGTCCCCGACTGGCCCGCAGAGTTCGCCGCCTACGTCGAGGACATCGAGGACGACCGCCTGAAACTCAGGTACAGCGGTGCGATGGTCGGCGACGTGAACCAGGTGGTCACGTACGGCGGCATCTTCGGCTACCCGACGTTGCAGGACCGGCCCGAGGGCAAACTCCGCCTGCAGTTCGAGGGCCACCCCATGGCCCACGTCATCTCGACGGCAGGGGGCGCTTCGAGCGACGGAACCCGAGCATTGCTGTCGAAAACACCGTCCGAACTCCACGAACGGTCCCCCGTGTACGTCGGGAACGAGTCGCTCATCGAGCGTCTCGAAACTGCCCTGGAGTAACGCGGCCGTCCGGACGGTTCGACTCGGCGGTCTCCTCGTCCGGGATTTTTCGGCTCGCCTGCCCGTCCGTTTCGGACGGTCGCCGGTTGTCATCTCCCGGTGGTTCGTCACCCAGTCGTATAAATTCGCTCTCGCGGTTCGCGGGACTGAAAATGACTCCAGTCACTCGGCGCTTTCGCGCTTGAGCGAGAGGACTGTACGCTCGAACGAACAGACCAGGTCGTCGTCCTGGTTGAACACCTCGACCTCCATCGTGACGACCCCCCGTTCGCCGTCGCTCGTCTCGCGCTTGTCCAGTACCGTGGTTTCGGCCCGAACGGTGTCGCCGTGGTAGACCGGGGTGGGGTGTTCGACGTTATCGTAGCTGAGATTGGCGACGATAGTTCCGTCGGTCGTGTCGGGGATGGTCAATCCGACGGCGAGCGCCATGGTGTAGATGCCGTTGACGATGCGCTCGCCGAACTGCGTCTCCGCGGCGAACTCCTCGTCCAGGTGGAGCGGTTGCTGGTTCATCGTCATATCACAGAACGTCTGGTTGTCCGCCTCGCTTATCGTCCGGCGTTTGTCGTGGACGATTGTGTCTCCAACCTCGAACTCCTCGTAGTAGAGTCCGGACATGGGTAGGGTGTGAACCCGCGTCTTCAATTAGCTTTCGAGGTCAGAGTTCGACCCGCTCGACGATCTGGTTGCCGTCGTCGCGGGTGTTGACCGCGACGATGCGGAGATACTCCGTCAGTCCGGAGTAGTCGACCTTCGATTTGAGCAGTTCGTCGACCTGATAGACGCCGGCGGCGTTGGTCATCTCGATTTCGACGAGGACGGGTATGTCGACGTCCGCGGTGAGGGTCACCCGTTCGATGGCCTGGCTGGAGACCGTGTTGATGCCCCGTCCACCGCTCTCGTAGGGGACGCGCGACCGTCCCCGTTCCATGTCCAGCCCGTCGGCAACCCTGACGACGCCCGCCTCGTGTGTCAGCGGAGTCTCCTCGGTGTGGTGACAGAGGATAGCATGAAGCACTTCGCCTTTCATCCGGACCGCATCTTCGAGGTCGTAGAACTCGGGGAGTATCCTGTCGAGAACGTCCGCGGCGAGCGGAATCGAATAGTACGAGTGGTCGTCGCGGTGGACGACGTGCCCGATGTCGTGGAGCGTTGCCGCCAGGGCGATGATGACCGGTTCGTCTGCCTCGTCGAGTCTCTGCTGTTGTGCACCGTTGAAACTGACGCCGCCTGCCTTCAGCAGGTCGTACAGACAGAGAGCGCGGTTGCGGACGATCTCGATGTGTTTGGCCCCGTGGTCGTTGTAGCCCTTCCGGTCGACTGGATTGACGTTCTGTGCTTCGAGATAGGCAGTGATCTCCGCGTCCGAATCGACGAACGCCAGCACCTCGTTGAGGCGCTCGTCCGGAAAGGCGTGGTCCTCCTCCGGGTCGTACACCCGCCCTGCAGTGGTTCTCTCGTCTTCTTTCTCGTCGTCTGGGACCTCCTCGCTCATGGGAAAACGTCGTTTCGCGCCGAAAAAAACCCCCGGATTCGTCTTTGTCCGCGACTCTTTTCTCTCCGCTCCGGGTCAGTTACGCCGCGTCTCCGACGGCCGCTTCCACCGCGTCGTAGTCGGGTTCCCTCCCCGGGTCCTCCGCGACCCACGCGTAGGTTATCGTTCCGGACTCGTCGATGACGAACACCGACCGCTGTGCGATGTCGCGGATGCCGATATCCTCGAAGTCCCCCGCGACGTCGTAGGCCCGGACCAGGTCGCGGTTGACGTCGCTCAACAGCCCGAACGACAGGCCCAGCTGGTCGCGGAACTCGTTGAGGGAG
>PXQO01000096.1:31845-34091 GCA_003021285.1 Halobacteriales archaeon QH_2_65_14
CGCCCTCGTCGAGCGCCTCGGAGAGCCTGAACCTGTCGAGTTCGCCGTTTGCCAGTGGTGCCGTGAAATCGGGCGCTTCGTCGCCTTCCGATACCATAGGTCGGCTTGTTTTCGGACGGACAAGTTGATTGTGGAATCCGTTTCCATTGGTTATTACCCTCCCCCATCAAGGACACGGACATCCGGACCAGCATGACCGTGTCAGCCGAGACGATTCACGTCCTCCACGTCGACGACGAACCGGCGGTCGCCGACAGCACCGCGAGGGTAAAGCGCATCGCCGAGGCACACGGCTGGGACGTTGCAGTCACCGAGGGAGTCTCGGGGGGAGCCTGGTTCGAGATAACGAACGTCGAGTACCTCAATCAGTAGCGATACGGGACGATGGGCCATCGAGGCCGGCTCTCGCCGACCGCAACCGTAACCGTTCTATCCGTTGCACTCACGCGTGCTGATATGGGCGGCCGTTCCGGGAATCAGGACGAGGAACACGGTGCCGACGAAACTGACGAACAAGAATGTGATTCCGGCGGGAAGGAGATGTCGGAACCGGCCAGCGGCGAGACGAGCGACACACCCGACTCTTCAGCGAGCGACGGCACGCTGGTGAACCTTTTCGACAGGTACGAGTCGGTGACTGTCTTTCGGGTCGTCGGTGCTGTCGTCGTTCTTGCACTGGTGTTGCGGCTGGTCGACCTGGGTGCCCGAACGGCCCACTGGGACGAAGCACGCGTGGCCTACTGGGCGTATTTTTACCAGGAAACCGGCTCGCTGGCCTACTACTGGGAGGAACACGGGCCGCTCGTTCAACTGGCGGCCGCACGGCTGTTCGACGTCTTCGGCGTCACCGACTTCGCGGCACGACTCCCCGTCGCGGTCGTTGGCGGCTTCCTGGCGCTCGTTGCAGTGCTCTTCCGGGAACACCTGCGCAGATCGGAGACAGTCGCCCTGGCGCTCCTGCTGTCGTTGAACCCCGTTTTGCTGTACTATTCGCGGTTCATGCGCAGTGACGTCCTCGTCGCCGCATTCATGTTCACCGCCTTCGGGTTGCTCGTTCGATACTACGATACGCGGCGAGCGTACTACCTGCTCGGGGCAGGCGCGTTCGTCGGACTCGGATTCGCCGCCAAGGAAAACGCCATCGCGTACGTCCTGACGTGGGTCGGTGCAACGGGCCTGCTGGCCGTCCAGATGCTACTCTTCGACGGGAAAGCCACAGTGGACCGATACAGCCCCCTGCACGGCGAGGGGTGGCGGCCCCAAGCGAGTAGCGAAACGCTCCGCTCGACTGGCGTGGGTATCGTCGCTTTCGTCCTCGCTTTCCTGACGACCATCGGCGTCACGTTCCTGCCCCGCGGCCAGGGACTCGAACGACGGCTGAACCCGGACCCGGGAACCGAATACGTCGAACTCGGCGCGGCTCTCGCGCGGCCCGGACAGTTCGTCTCGCTCGCCGACGACGGCCTCCGGACCGCCTACGAGGGGTACCTCGACTGGTTCGACCAGTCGGCAGACGCCTCCTCGGGAACGTACACGGAGTTCTTCGTCGAGTACCTCCAGTTTCTCCTCGAATACGCCCCACTTCTGGTTCTCCTCGGTGTCGCTGGCTTCGCGTTGGAGTTCACCCGGCGGTCAGACGCGCGAAAGCTGGTCACGTTCATGGGGTTCTGTGCGGCGGGCTCCCTCGTGGGGTATCCCCTCGCGTCGCACATCCAGGGCGACTGGGCCTGGCTCTCGGTACACATCGTCGTCGCGCTGACCGTGCCCGCTGCCGTCGGGCTGGCGTGGCTCTTCCGGACCGGCTGGCGCGAGTTCGAGGCGCGGTTCCAGCCCGAGCGCCTCGACGTCGCGCTTGCCGTGACCCTGGTCGTCCTGCTCGGCCTGCTGTGGTTCTGGATGCTTCCTATGCCGTCCGTCTATCTCGACCACCAGGCCGAGGACAACGAACTCGCCCAGTTCGCCCAGCCGAACTCCGATCTGAAGCCGCTGGTGGACCGGCTCGATGCCATCGCCGACGACGGCGAGGACGTCGTGTTGTACTACGGCGAGCAAGGCGAGAGCTACGACCGCGGCGTCGCACTGGTCCACCCCGACATCTCGTCGGGGGTCGGCGGCTGGCAGATACATCCGACCTGTTCGATATGGGGCAACACCCAGCCGCTGAACTGGTACTTCGCCGTCGCGGACGCCGACCCCACCTGCGAACGGAGTCCGGATGCCCTCACCGAGTCGGTCGCCGCCGGCGA
>PXQO01000096.1:34133-40260 GCA_003021285.1 Halobacteriales archaeon QH_2_65_14
AACCGTCGATGATCATCGCCGTCCCCGACGATTCCACCATCCCCGTCGATACACTCGACGACGAGTACGAAGCCCGCTCCTACTACCTGCGCAACGTCGGCATGGAAATCGTCGTTTACACGCACGAATCTGACCTGTGAGCGGTCTCCGATACTCCGCCATCTCTCCCTGATTTGGTGCTTCGACCCTCCTTCATTCCGTTCAGTCGTGTCGAAAACACCGCATCCCGGTGAAGACCATCGCCATGTCGTGCTCGTCGGCGGTCTGGATCACCATGTCGTCGTTTTTCGACCCGCCGGGCTGGATGACAGCCTCGATGCCGGCCTCCGCGGCGTACTCGATGCCGTCCGGGAACGGGAAGAAGGCGTCCGACGCCATCACTGCACCGTCGGCGTCTTTCCCCTCGGCGTGCTCGTCGGCTTTCATCGCCGCGAGGCGCACCGCGTCGACGCGCGAGACCTGCCCCATCCCGATACCCACCGTCTCGGTCCCCGTGGCGAACAGGATGGCGTTCGACTTGACGTGCTTTATGGTCTTCCAGGCGAACAGCATCGTCTCTATTTGCTCCTCGGTCGGTTCCCGTTCGGTGACGACCTCCAGGTCGTCGCGAGTGAGGTCCTGAAGGTCCCGCTCCTGGAGCAGTCGACCGCCGACGAGCGCCTTCTCGGTCAGTCTCGTCCGTTCACCGCCGAGTTCCCCCACGTCGATGACCCGGAGGTTCCCCCTCTCCCTGAGGACCGAGAGCGCGTCGTCCGTGTACCCCGGCGCGACCACGACTTCCTTGAACGAGTCGATAATCCGTTCCGCCGTCCGGGCGTCACACTCCCGGTTGAGCGCGACGATGCCGCCGAACGCGCTCTGGGGGTCGGTCGCCAGTGCTCGCTCGTAGGCCTCCGCCAGCGCGTCGGCGGTCGCACAGCCTGCCGGATTGGTGTGTTTGATGACCGCCGCCCCGGGTCGGTCGAACTCCCGGACCACACCCAGCGCCGCGTCCGCGTCGTTGTAGTTGTTGTACGAGAGTACCTTCGATCCCTCGTTCAACTGCTCGCCTTGGACGACGCTCGCCTCCTCGGCCGTGTAATCGCCGTACAGGGCTGCGTCCTGGTGAGGGTTCTCGCCGTACCGGAGGTCGGCAACGAAGTCGTGGCTGATGACCCGGCGTGTCGGGAACTCCCCGCCCGCATCCCCGTCGACGTGGACCCCGCCCGACGCCTCGTCTATCCTCACCCGGTCCTCAGCGAACCACTTGACTGCACGGGGATACGCCGCGAACTCACCCTGGTAGAGCACCCGATTTTTCAGGTCGTCTCTCGTGTCGCCCTCGTAGACCGGAATCGGCTCCTGGGTCACGATGGGTCCGGCGTCGATTTTTTCCTCGATGACGTTGCCCGCTTCGTCGGTAGCGTCGGTCACGACGTGGACTGTACAGCCCGATACCGCGACACCCGCATCCAGGGCGTCACTCCAGGCGTCCTCCCCAGGGAACGAGGGAAGAATCGAGGGATGGACGTTGAGGGTGGTGGGCATCGCGTCGAGGAACGTATCGGAGAGAATCCGCATGTAGCCGTCGAGACAGACCAGGTCGAACTCGTACCCCGAGAGCGCGTCGACGACGCGCCGCTCGTGGTCTCTCCGGCCCTCGTTCGGGTCAGGCTCGACCACCTCGGTCGGGATTCCACGCTTGGCGGCCTTCTCGATCACTGGGGCGTCGGCGTCGGTCGCGAGCACGGCGGCGAACTCCACGCCGCCTGGAGCCCGGTCGGCGATGTTCATCAGGTTCCGTCCGCGGTTGCTTGCCATCCCGGCGAGTCTCATATGCGTGTGGCCGGAAGGCGAGCCCAAAGGCGTTGCGACTCGCCGCGGTCGCGCACAAACACTCCGGGACGGTGACGAGGACGTTACGCTCGTTCCACTGAATGCAATCGGGTTCCTCGGATTCATCCTGAGCTTTCACGCGTTCTGGTTCCTGTTGCTCTACCGGAAAGTCCGGAAGTATCGCGACCTCTATGCGGTGGCCGGGGGGGTCGTCGGACCCCGTCACCCCGACAGGCCGGGCTGACTGGCGGCGATACGGACAGTTCAACAGTTCCCGCAACCTCGACAGTCCGATGGTCTGCACTGTTCAGATAAGAGATTCCAGTGGGAACTGCGAACAGCACTACTCCGATGGTCTGCCCCCGGACTTAAGCCCTCGGACGGTCATATGGGGGTATGGAGCGGATACCGTTCGGTATCAGTCGGCTGGACAGCACCATCGACGGCGGTGCACCGCAGGGGAGCGTCGTGTTGCTGTCCGGCGAGGCAGGGGCCGGTGCCAGGGAGTTCATGTACACGAGCGCGGTCATCAACGGTCTCGCACTCACAGACGACGACCTGTTCGACCTCCACTACGGTGACCTGGCACCCAACGCGAGGCTCCCCGACGCCGTTCACTACCTCTCGTTTACCGCCGAAAGCTACCAGATCGAATCGGAGATCAGTATGTCGATGGAAGACGAGATCGCGACGCGAGGCGTCGCGCCGGTCAACTTCGAATCGCTCTCGGGGACCTACTTCCACAGCAGTCCTGTCCCGCGAAACTGGTACGCCGAACAGAGCAGTGACATCACGTCGCTCCGGAAGCGCCACGAGGAGCGCGAAGGGCTGCTGTCCGCGCTGGGGGACGAACTCGGCGATCGGGCCGCGGGCAACCTGGTCGTCATCGACTCCCTGACGGACCTCGTGGGCGCGATGGACGAGGACCTCGAATGGTCCGACATCAACTATCTCGTCAAGGGGCTGGCGAAAGCGGCTCACGACTGGTCGTCGCTCATCCTGGTTCACGTCAACTTCGAGACGCTGACCGAGACCCAGCACGGGCATCTCGTCGACGGCTGTTCCGGAACCCTCCGGTTCCAGTGGGAAACCGGCGGGAGCACCCGGGCTCGCACGCTGGTCGTGAAGAACTTCGCCGGGGTCCTCTCACAGATAGAGGCGGAGAACATCGTCAAGTTCGAAACGGACCTCGGCGACGCCGGGCTCGACATCAGCGACGTTCGGAAAATCCGGTGATACCGGCGGCGAGGCCCGGGTCGGCCGTTCGGCTCAGCGAGGACGGGTGATGTATCGAATTCTGAAATGAGCGGCAAACGCTTAACTACCCGCTATGTTATACATCGGATAATGGCGAGTGAGTCGTCGGAGGAACGGACCGTGTCAGTGAACCTCCCGGCGGAGTTGGCCGAATGGCTCGAAGAGGAGGCCAGGACACGCGACGTCGACAGGGGAACGTTACTCGGTCAACTGCTCGCCGCCTACCGGACCACGGCCCGGTTGGACGGTGACATCGACGCCGACGCGGTCGTTTCCGATGCCGGATGGCTCCCGGAGGAGTTCGACGAGGCGTTCGAGGAGCGACTTGACGATGCACTTGCCGAGCGCCTCCAGCAAGAGGTCCGGCCAGTCGTGGTCCAGGAACTCGAAGACGGTGACCTGGTCGAATCGAGAGTCGAGGCCCTCCTGAACACGCAGTTGAACCAGGCGATGAACTCCGTCCAGAAACAACTCGGCGACCGTATCGAGGGCGTCGAGGGGGAGTTTCAGGAGAAACTGAACGACATCAGGAGCCGTGTGGTGCAGGTGAAAAAGGAGACCGACGCCAAGGCTCCAGAGGACCACACCCATCCGGAACTGGCCCGTCTCGATTCGCTCGCCCAGGAGGTCGAGACACTCCAGTCTGAGTTCGAAGAACTACGCGACGAGTACGAGGCGACGGTCCCGGAGCAGGCGGAGACAGTCGACGACCTCGCCGGGCAACTGGACACGATTCAGGAGCGCCTGCAGACGGTCGCGTGGGTCGTCAGCGACCTCAGAGACTCCCACGAGTCCAGGGGCGGACTTGAGGCCGTCGAACGCATCAAACGGGCCGCCGCCCGCGCCGACGTCGAACGTGCAAACTGCGAGAACTGCGGGGAGGGCGTCACGCTCGCGTTGCTCACCGACCCCAAGTGTCCCCACTGTGATGCCACTGTCACGAACGTCGAACCGGCCAGCGGGTGGTTCGGCAACCCGAAACTGCTCGTGGCCTCGCAACTCGAAGCAGGTGACACGGATGAGTGACGATTCAGGGGACGACCCCAGTGACGAACCGCCCCGGGACGAACCTGAAGAGATGGACGACAGGCCCACGGACGACGGACCGAGCGACGAACGCGACACCTCCTCAGAAACGATTCCCGACGCTGGCCCGGAACCCGAGGGGTCCCGGAATTCGTGGATCGATGAGTACGGCGTCCCCGACGACGAACCCACCGATGGAACCGACGACGAGACTGCGGCACACGATGCCGACGGCAGGCCTCCCGAGGAGTCGAAGATGACGTTCGGCGTTGGGCGGCGGGACGCCTCGGACGTGTCGAATCCGTTTGCCGATATCAGCACTCGCGAGGGGGACCCGTTCGAGGAGATGGACACTCCCTTCGAGGAGATGGACACCAGGGGCGTCGACCCGGACGCTGTCTGGCAGGAACTAGCCAGTGCCGAATCCCGTGGCTCGGTCGGGGATGCCCAGGAACGAACGTACGCCGACGTGTCGAAACACAGTTTCTGCGAGGGGTGCGAACATTTCACCGATCCTCCCGAGGTCCGGTGTACGCACGAGGGAACCGAAATCATTGAGTTTCTCGACATGGAGACTGTCCGCGTCGTCGACTGTCCAATCGTTGCCGAACGCCGTGAACTCGAGGACAGTGAGTAATCTGATAAATGTATCTACAAACGTATAGATAGTTCCTTCGCGACCGTAGATAGCTCGTCTATCAGGGAGAAATCCGTTCGTCTCCGCTGATGGGTTCTTGCCGGAGATGTACTCCTTCTATCGTGTTGTTCAACGGTCATATGTAGGAACTTTCATAAGGGATGCAGGTTAACATTCGGCTGTATGTCAGGGAGTCCTCAAGTAACGAACGCATCGGCATTCGAAAAGAAATCACTCGGAATACAGATCGTACTGGCAATCGTCACACTGGGGCTGTACACGATTTACTGGCACTACAGTACGGCCAAACAGCTCAGCGAGGGGACGAACTACGACATCAGTCCCGGTCTCGTGACGATAGCGATTTTCATTCCCTTCGGGGTTCTGTACACGTGGTGGAAAACCGCGAACGCTGCCGAGGCCGTGACCGACCAGAGCGCGGTCATCATGTTCGTGCTGTTCCTCATCTTCGCACCGATTTCCTGGTACTGGGTCCAGGCCGGTATGAACTCCGTCGCACCGGCCTGAGCGGCGGACTGCATTCTCGAACCCTGAATTTAAGCGAGTGACGCCCCATCATCCAGTACATGCAGTTCTGTGACGACTGCGGCTCGATGATGAAAAAGCAAGACGGCGTGATGGTCTGTACTAACTGTGGCGAGCGGACCGAACAGACGGTCGACACCGAGGAGTTCGTGACGACCGAAGAGCAGACGGGCGACGAAATCATCGAGAGTTCCGAGGACGCCAATTTCGAGGGGAAACCGACTGCGAACGACGTGACCTGCGACGAGTGTGGCAACACCGAGGCGTGGTACACGATCAAACAGACCGCATCCGCCGACGAACCGCCGACTCGGTTCTTCAAGTGCAAGCGATGTGGTAAGAAATGGCGAGAATATAGTTAAACTTATAAATTATAGTTGGTACTATTGTGAACGAGACGGGTTGCCAGCCGAGAACGTTGGGCCGCAATCTGTGACTCTCAGGGTGACAATCGATGACCGATCAGAACCTCGTGCAGATGACACCAGAACAGGCACAGCAACAATACATCGAGTCACGAAAAGGAGAGGTTCGCGCTGCCACGCTCCAAAGTCAGGGTACGTCACTTCGGAGGAGCGGCAGTGTTAACTTAGCGACCGTGCTGATGGGCGACCAAGTCCCCGGAGAGAGTGCTTCGACCGGGACCTACCGCAGGAAGCCCCCGCTGTCTCGACTCGGGGGCACCGGAAGACTCGCTTCGCTCGTCTCCCGAGGTTCCGCTCGCTGTGCTCGCGGAACACTCACTGCGCGCTTCCCTCGCGTCGCTCGGTCCAGTGCTTGGGTCGTCCGCCTTCGTCGAGACAGCGGCCCCTTCCAATCCCACCCGTGTCGGCTGGGTTATCAGGC
>PXQO01000097.1 GCA_003021285.1 Halobacteriales archaeon QH_2_65_14
AAGCGGGAGATTAGCGTTGGCACACTTCGCACTCTCCCGCTTCAATTCCCTTACTCTGACGACCTGATACAACGCCCTCTAGCGATTAAACACGGCCCATGAAACCTCCTATCAAGAACACGCTAAAGGCAACGATCAACAGCCCGACGAGCAGTAAGATTCCGAACTCGAGAGGCTGTTCAGACCGGATGTCGTCCAGTATCGAGAGGGCCACATCAGTGCCACCGACCGCGGAGACGAACGTTGCTGCCGCGCTTCTCATCAGGAGGACCATCGACGCGAGCGTAAAGACGACCAACAACAGCACGGCGACACGCGTAAAGCGGATGTGGCTCCTGGCTCCCTCTTCATCTTGAATCGAGAGGGTTTCCTCGAAGAGGACGTCCTGCCCGTCATCCGTCGAGCGTCCCGATGCCGTTCCGGTCCGGTCAGAAATCATATGCTCGCGCTCAGATGGCTACTGGTTCGGTCCGTCCGGACGGCGAGTGCGAACGTGACGATCAGTACCGAAACTGCGATCATGTAGAACTGCGCCTCCTTGTAGACGAGGGTGCGGTTCGCGTCGAGTGGCCCATCGGCCATGACGCCCGCAACGGCGGTGAAGACGACGCTGGCTAGCTCGGGAAAACTTGACCCGACCGCCACGACGATGGAACCCTGCACGACCGCCGGCAGTCCGTAGTACGTCACCAGGTGCTCGGCGGACGACTCCAGCCAGCCGCTTCCCACCCAGATGAGACCCGTTGTGGCGACGATGACTGCAACGTCCACGACCGGCGTCTCCGGGAGAACCCCGCCAAGTACCATTGTGTCGGCCTATCCGGCCGGCAGATAAAGAGTGTTCTCCAATTCGCTCGCAGTCCCCGGTTCAGTTCGTCCCAGATCGGAGAGTCAACTGAACGTCGATGGACTGTCCGCGTTCAGGAGGGAGACGGTTCCACTCTCCGGAACCGTCCGCGCCGCTACTCCCCGACCCATCTGAGTACCTGGTCGTTCCCGCGGCCGCGGCGTTCGATCTCCCCGAGGCGCTCCAGCATGAGCAAACTCGCGTTGTGACTGCCACCCTCGGGGTCGTAGCCGTGGCGGCGGCACAGTCTGTCGAATCTCGGTCGCGAAATCTCCTCTGCATCCCGCAGTAACCGCCGGTACCCCGCCGGCTGGGAGTTCGGATTCTCACGCAGTCGCTCGTAGTGGGCCATGTCGTCGTCCGTTTCGAGCGGTGTCGGGTCCGGTATCGGGGGCATCTCCTCGCGTCTGGATGTCGCGAACGCATCGCCAGCCTCCCGGGAATCCAGTGTTCGCTGGCCCGACTCCGGACTCGGCGGCTCGACGGCGCGAAGTTCGACCTCGCTGGTCGGCAGCGCGGACAGCGTGAGCCTGACAGTGCCGTCCTCGTCCCTCGTCACCAGTTCGTCCAGTCCCACGGTCCCCGCGACGTCTACCTGTATCTCCCACTCTTCTGTCTCCTCGTAGGGAATCGATAGTTCGTCCGTTTTGAGTCCCCCGAACGTCTCCTCCAGAAACACCAGCTCGTCCGGCCTCGGTTCGATGTCCACCGACATGGCTGCCCTGTCCATCTCCAGAGATATGAAAGTTACTCAAGTTTCTTGAGTTTTCGATTCACTCCGGCGTGTTCGCGCCTCCGCTGAGGAAGGACACGGCGGCAGGCCGGGTGTTCACGTCGGAGACGGTTCAGCAACCGAGGCTGTGCGGGAACTCCGCCCGAAAGCCCCAACGATAAGGTTCAGCTGTCCCAACCGGAGGACGATGAGGCGGTCAACGCTGGCACGCGTGCTCTTCGAGACGAGTCGCCCGTCCCAGCTCCTGTTGATCCTCGTCGTCTATCTGTTCGGGGCGCTCGCCGCCGCCGCGAACGGAGCAGCGTTCGCAACGCGGCCGTTCGCACTCGGCGCGGTGCCGCTCCTGTGTCTCTCCGCCAGCGTCCACTACGCCAACGAGTACGCGGACTACGGGACCGACGCACTGACCGAGCGGACGCCGTTTTCGGGTGGCAGCGGCGCGCTGCAGCGAACGAACGCGCCGCGAACGGTTCCGCTGTATGCCGGATTCGTGGCGATGACTGCTGGAACCGTCGCCACGGCGACGCTGTTCGTTCGCGGGTGGCTCGCGGCGAGCGCCGTCGGCGTGTTGGTCCTGGCGACCGCGGTGGGCTGGCAGTACTCGGTCGGCCCGTTGCGCCTCGCCTGGCGGGGCTGGGGAGAACTGACCAACGCGGCGCTAGGGGGGCTGGCACTCCCGGTGTACGGCGCGGCAGTGCTCGACGGCCCACTCGGAAACGTCGCGCTGGCGTCGATACCCTTTTTCCTGGTCGTCTGGCTGAACCTCTTTGCGACCCAGTGGCCCGACAGGGAGGCCGACGCCGCCGTCGGCAAGCGGACGCTCGCAGTCAGGTGGTCACCTCGCAGACTTCGCCGGGCCTACGTCGGAATCGCCCTCGCGGCCGCGCTCTCGGTGGTCGCGTTACACGGGGCGGTCCTGCCGACTGTCCTCGTGCTCGCGAGCGTGGCAGTCACACCCCTCCTCATCTGGGGTGCCTGGGGGTACACGAGGCGACACGTCCCGTGGCCGACGGTGAGCGCCATGGTCGCGCTCGTCGTGCTCCAGTGTCTGGCCTGGGCCGTGGTCGTCTGGTGCTGACCGGGTTTCGCTACTCGCGCCCGCCAGCCGGTGCCTGCTCCTCCTCGGCGTACTGTTCGGGCGCGAGCGACCAGCTCCACTCGCGGTAGGAGAGGCGCGGCGAGGCGTCCCCGGGAAGCTGGTCGTACCGGCGGAGAAACGCGAGGATGTCCCACTTCCGGCCGAAGTCGCCGCGGAACCACAGCATCACCCGCGGCACGCGAACGCGGTTCGCGTCGGGGTCGTACTCGACAGTCTGTTCCAGATAGCTTTCGGTCGCCCAGTCGAGTTGGTCGTCGACCCGTTGGCGGGTGTAGGCAGCAATCGGCGGACAGCTCTCTGCCCCGCAGTTGAGCGCGAAGTGGATGCGCGGGTCCCGCTCGCCGGGGGCGTGGCGCTTCTCAAACCCCCGGCACAACGGGTTGGGAACGTAGCCGAGTCCGAACTTGGGGTACGACCGCCGGAGAATACCGTGTTCGATGTCGTCGAGGCTCAGCCGCTCGCCCGCGACGGTGACGACCGGCGATGAGAAAAAGGTTCGGCGGTCGTCGTACTGCTCCGGGTCCTCGACGAGTGCCCCCTGTGTGGCCGCGTTGTAGACGTTGACCCAGAACGCCAGCCGGGCGTCGTCGGTATCGAGCCGCGCCGCGAGGGTCCGACTGTCGAAGTCCGCAAGCCGTCGCTCGAACTCGCCGGTCGTGTCGCCGTTACGCACCGCGAGCAGGAACTCCTCGGAGAGGTTGACCGGATCAGGCACGGACACGGACGCGGACACAGGCGAGCGTAGTTGCGGCGTCCATTTCAGAGTGGCGCAGTCTGTACGCGGAATGCACAACCGACCCGGAGACAGCACGCCACTACTACAGTTCCCCTAGCCGAACCGCCTGTCGATCTCCCGTCTGGTTTCGGCGATAACGACCCGTTCGGCGCGGGTCATCGCGCGGAGTGCCTCGTCGGTGTACTCGATCTCGACAGTCGGAGCGGGTCCGAGGAGCCGTGCCAGTCCCCCCAGGACGTCGGTGACGTCGATAGTCGTCTCCATCCGGAAGGCGGCCCGGTTCGACCGGAGCGGGGCAGTGAACGCGAAGTTGGTCTCGACGAGCGCCACCGCCTCCTCGGCGGTCAGTACCGCTCGGGCGGCACCCCAGAACGACGGCTCGGGCGACGCGAGCAGCGGCGCGACGGCGTCCCCCAGCCGCTGATAGTGTGCGAGCACGGCTTCCTTCGCCTGCTCCCGTGTCTCGTCCGGGACGTCCGACCGGAGTGCATCGACGAACGGGCCGGCCGTCAGGATTTCGTCCCGGTAGGCCTCGATGTCCGCCTCGGATTCGGCGTAGTCCAGAATCACCCCGAACTGGTCGATTGTCTTTTGCCGGTAGGTCTCCATCTCCGGTTCGACGACGCGCCTGTGGACGACGCCGGCGTTCGTGGCCAGTTTGTCGACGAGTGCCCCGCCGGGGCCGGCCGCGCCGCTCCGGAGCGCGCGGGAGACGCTGAATTCGTCGAGCGTGGCCGCCGGCTCCGACTCACTGCGCTCCTCGTTGCACTGCGGTGCTTGCCTCGTCTCGCCCGGCGAGCGCTTCGCCCCTTTCAGTCCCGCCCGGCGTTATTTTCCAGTCTGGGCGGGACTGAAAGGGGCGGCTTGCTGAACGAACCCCGACGACGTAAGGACCGCAGGCCCCAGGCCGAGGACCGCAACGAATCGCGGGAGTTCAGCAAGCCGGGGCTTTCATGCTGGTCGCAGTTCTCTTTGAGAATCTCTTATCTGAACAGTTCCGACGCGCTCGGCCGAGGATTTATTTGGCGGGGTGTCGAGTCGAAGGTATGTTCGATTCGTTCGGCCCGGGAACGGGGTTCGCGGGCGGGTTCGTGACCGGACAGCTCATGCAGGACCTGCTCCGTGGCGCGGGGAGCTACGACGACTGGTCGCGGGCGGCACTGGAAGTGGCGACCAGCGCCCAGGCGAGCTACCGCCACCACTTCGAGGACGCCCAGGAGCCGGCCATCCGGGCGCTGGCACGGGACCTCGACGTGATCGGCCGGGAGGCCCAGCGGCTCGCCGTCGTCGCTGAGAACCGCGGCTACGGCGACGAAGAAGTCGAGTTGATGCGCCGCCTCGACAGGCTCTGTCTCCGGTTTACCAACGGCGCACCCAACACCGAGGAGAGTCCCGAGGAGTTGCTCCGCGATGACCTGCCTACCCTCGTCGCGGAGATTTTCGAGATGCTCGACGAGGACGGCCGCTCCTAGCCCCGAGACGCAAAACCGGGGTTTTTGCTCGTCCCTATCCGAGACGTACGCGTGAACGAGGCACTCGACTTCGAACTGCCGAACGTCAGCACGAACCCGGACCCGCTTCCGCTCCCGGCGCTCGCAGTGCGCAACGACTTCGTGTTGCTGTTGCTCCAGCGCGACTACCACTGCGGGAACTGTCGCAAGCAGGTGCAGGTGTTCGCCGACTGGTACGACGAGTTCCGCGAGCGGGGGGTCGAGGTGGTCTCTATCGTCCCCGAACCCCGCGAACGCGTCGCGGACTGGCAGGACAGCTACGACCTCCCCTTCCCGCTACTGGCCGACCCCGAGGCGACTGTCGGCGACGAGTACGACCAGCCCATCCGGTTTGGCCTCCTCGGGAACCTGATCGACCTCCTGGGCCGGATGCCCAAGGCCGTCCTCCTCGATTGCCGGGGCGACGAACCGACCGTCGTCTACACCCACGAGGGCTCCTCGACGTGGGACCGCCCGGAACTCGACGAACTGTTCGCCGAAATCGACGAGCGACGGAACGACCGGTAGCGCCCCGAGTGCCCCGCCCCAGCAGTCACATCGCCACGAATGACATCCGTCTGACGCGAGCTTATGTGTCCGCCTCACCAATCCGGTGTGACATCACATGTCACGACATCGTCCCACGCCGAGTGTCACCGGGCGGAACAGGTGGGAGTGGAACAGGTTGCGAACCGACGGCACCCGACAGGACGACCGGCAAGACGAGCGGGGACGCCGGAGCGAACGCCGCGACCGAGAGTTTGCCCCCGTCCCTGTCACGGCTCCTCCGTCCCCTCCCCGAACGGCGGTGAACCGCCTGGCCGGTGCGAACTGTCCGCCTCAAGCCGGGCTCGCGCCGACAGCGGTTCCGTCGTCCTCGCTTTCGTCCTGGCTCTCGATGAAGCGGATGCGCTCGGGGATCGGCGGATGCTGGTGGTTGAACGCGGCGTACCACGGGTGCGGGAAGGGGTTCGCGAGGTTCTCCTGGGCGAGCCGCGAGAGCGCCCCCACCATCGGTTCGCCGTCACCCATCACGTCGACGGCGAACGCGTCGGCCTCGCGTTCGTGGGCCAGCGAGAGCCTGTTGACCAGCGGTGCGGAGAGTTCGAGCAACGGCCCGACGAACAGCAGGCCGACGAACAGCCCCACGTAGGAGGCCTCCGCGGGCAACGCGAACAGGTCGTAGAGCCAGCCGGTCGACAGCAGGTAGCCCAGCACCCCCAGGACGATGCCCATCTGGACGGCGAACGCGCCGAGGCGTTTCCAGACGTGGTTGCGCTTCCAGTGGGCGAGTTCGTGGGCGAGCACCCCCTCAATCTGTGGCCCCTCCAGTTTCTCGACGAGCGTATCGAACAGCACGACGCGTTTCGCGCGGCCGAACCCGATGAAGTAGGCGTTGAGCCGACTCGACCGCCGGCTGGCGTCCATCGTGTAGATTTCCTCCGCCTCGAAGCCCGCGCGTTCGAAGACCGCCTCGACGCGGTCGCGGAGGTCGCCCTCATCGATGGGTTCGAAGTCGTTGAACAGCGGCGCGATGACCCGCGGGTACACAACCTGCATCACCAGCATGAACGCGACGATGAGGAGCCAGCCCCCGGCCACCCAGTATGCCGTCGCCAGCGTCTCGACGAGCGCGAGCAACGCCCCGACCAGCGCGCCGACGATGACGACCCCGATGAGGAGTCCCACGAGCTGGTCGCGGACCCACAGCCGCGGCGTCTGTTCGTTGAACTCGAACTGCTCGTCGACGACGAACGTCGAGTACAGGTCGAACGGCGCGGCCACAATCCGCTGGACCACCAGCAACCCGAGGAAGAAGGCGACGCCCTGGATTGCCGGATGGAGCCCCGTGTCGTGCAAGACGTCGACGGCGGCCGTGATGACCCCCGTGTACAGCGCCCCGAGCAACAGGACGAGCGACACCCACGACTGTAACAGCGAGAGGCCGGTCGTCGCCCGCGCGTAATCGATGACCTCCCGCGGGTCCTGGATGTCGAGCCGCTCGGCGAGCCACTCCTCGTGGTCCCACATCTCCCGTGCCCCGTGTCTGACGTTCAGGATGGAAAGCACCGTCGACAGCGCGGTCGTCCCGACCAGCAACGCCAGCAGTACCGCGTGATATGCGAGCATACTGGCAGTCACGAACCCGGGGACAAAACGTGTTGTGGAGTCCGCACACCGGTTCTCTCCGCCGGCGGAACGACGACGATCACCGACTGCTCGGAACCTCGAACGCCAGATCGAGGTCGTCCATCTCCCGGGCGGCGCCGAGGACCTCCCCGATGAACTCGGATTTCGACGTGCCGTACGTTTCGAGGTCGTCCGTCTCACTCGCGGTCTCGCGTTTCAGCTGTTCGTACTCGGAGCGCAGGTCCGGGCGATCCCGCAACACTGCGACAGTCGCGATGCTGACCTTCCAGCCGTCACCCGACGCCGCGAACACGTGGTCGTTGAACCGCTGGCCGTTCTCCTCGCGGAACACGGGATGCCACGTCTCCGAGTTCTCGTAGCGCGTCCCGCCGAGTTCGGACTCGATGGCTCGCGAGACGGCCGCCACCGCGTCGTCGTCGACGACGATGTCGAGGTCGACGATGTCTTTCGCGCCGAGGTCGGGCACTGACGTCGAACCGACGTGCTCGATACGCCGGACCCGCGTGTCGAGTTCCGCCGGTTCGAGGGCGTCGATGACCCGGTCCCGTTCGCGCTCGAAACAGGCCCGCCACTCGTCGTATTTCGAATCCACTATCGCTAGCTGGTCTTCGTGCGGGTTGACCATTGTGCCTTTCAGGCGGGTTGACGATTATGCCTTTCGGATGTCACGTCCCCGCGGGGAGTGAACAGGAATGTCCGAGGGGTGTTCGCCAGCGTACACCATGCCATCAATTACCAATCACGTCATCGAGTGACGTGATACCGCAACACAATGCCGGGATGGATAGCAACGTTAAAACGTTCTTTTCGGTAATCGGAAAACAATGGCAACCGAGAGCACCCAAGCGCAGGCAGAGACGACCGAGCGCACGACCGACGCGGAGGGCTGGGACTTCACGACGAAGCTGGCGGTCATCTGTGCCGTCTGGACGACCGCCGCGCTGCTCGCTGGTATCGGACTCGTGGCTGTCAGCGACGTCCTCGCCGGCATCGTCGCCTAACGCCGGGAGTATCGCGGTTTTCAGTTCCCGCCGTCACTGGACTCGTTAGCCCCGTCTTCGTCGTATCTCGCGGTCCTCCATCCGGGTCATGTCGGTGACGAACACGCCCTGCTGGTGTTCGAACAGCTTGTTCCGGAGACCGTCGGGCTGTATCGGGTACGACCACGCGAGTCTGCCGTCCTCCATGCGCGCGATGTCGCTGGTCCCCAGGCGGTAGCGCCGGTAGGAAACCGACCCGCGCGTCTGCACGTCGGCGACCGGCCGCGGCGCGATTCTCGCGTTCTCCTCGTTCATCGACGGGAAGGTCTCGATTGATACGGACGTTCGTGACTATTTTCGGCCTGACCCGGAATTATCGCCTGTTTCGGCGGCTGAAACGGGATATGTGTGACTGCATGGCGGTAAAGAATCACGAACGTCCGTATGAGTCGGCGTCGCCCATCGTCTGCTGGGCCAGCGTCCGCTCCTCGAACGCGTTTGCCGGAATCGAGTAGACCCCTGCCAGGAGCACTGCCACCACGACCACCATTCCGAACACGGCCAGTTTGGCGAACGCAGGGGAGGGTATCTCCTCGATGTCGGACCCCTCCGAGAGGACCGCGAACCACCGCGTCTCCTCGACACTCGACACCTCCAGTGGCGGCCTGAACCACAGGTACGTCGCACCGACAAGCGTTATCGTCCAGAAGATGAACGCGCCGGGACTGTGGAAGTCGTGCCGAGAGTGAAGCGGCGGGACGCGAGTTTTTTACCGAGGGGAGGGAATGCACAACCATGGCCGGCACGTTCGTCGGGGCCGACTGGAGCGGCGGTTCGTGGCTCGCTGTCGCGTTCGACGGCGACGGGTACGACCACACGGCCGTCTTCGACGAGGTGGGCGAACTCTGGTATCGCTACGAGGAGACCGCCGAGCGGATTCTCGTCGACGTCCCGGTCGGACTCATCGAGGAGGGGTCCGAGGGGCGCGAGTGTGACGACCTGGCGCGTCGCGTCCTCGGCCCGCGAAACGTCAGCGTGCTCACGCCGCCGGTCAGGGAGGCGACCCGCAAGCGGCGGTATCCGGCGGCCAAGCGCGTCCACGAGCGCAAGACCGAGGCGGGTCTGTCCAAGCAGGCGTTCGCCATCAGCGACGCCATCGTCGCGGTCGACGACCTGCTGCGCAACGTTCCCGAGGCGCGCGTGACGTTCCGTGAGTCACACCCGGAGGTCTGTTTCCGCGCGTTCGCCGGCGAACCCCTCCAGCACTCGAAGCGGACTGCCGCCGGGTACGCCGAGCGGATGCGGACACTCGCGGGTTTCGACACCGACGCCCCGCCGATGGTCCAGGCGGTCGCCGAATCGACCGCGGGCGAGGAGGTGACTGTCGACGACGTGCTCGACGCCGCCGTCCTCGCCTACACCGCCAGCCCCGGTCCGGGTTCGCTCCGCTCGCTTCCCTCGGACCCGCCGACCGACGCGAAGGGACTCCCGATGGAAATCGTCTACCGCGCGACCGAACCGCTGTTGTGATCTGTGCTGGAACGTCCCACATGGACGACGGCAGTTCGGAACCGTTCGTCGGCAAGATAACGCAGAAGACAATAGGCCCGTCGAAATCGAAACGGCTATCAAAAGCGCTCCGGTAGAATCGGACGAGCCGAGGTAGCCTAGCCCGGCCAAGGCGCCTGCCTCGAGAGCAGGTGTCCGTAAGGACTCGAGCGTTCAAATCGCTCCCTCGGCGTTTTCCCGGTACCATACCACAGGCAGATTCAAGAGTGGCTAGTGCAATCGGTCGGGTATGCCCGGGCCAGTGTTTCGACGCGGGGAGCGAATCGAACTCCGGACGGTCGAGCCGGTGACCGGCCCGCAGGAGCGCGACTGGGTGGAGTCAGTCGGCGAGGGCGACGCCACGCACCTGCTGATCTGTGCCGACGGCGACCCCGTCGGGACGATATCGCTGAAGCCCCAATCAGGTCTGGGGGACCGCCGAACTCGGCTACTTCATCGCCCTGGAGTCGTCGGTCGTAGCCGTCACGCAACCATCCCGAACGTACCTTGCTTACCCCATTTTTCCCCGCCGAGTCCCTAGGACGGCCACGATGACCGAACTTGGTGACCGGGTCCTGGCCCTGATTGTCATCGCCACCGGACTGGCCGGCCTGTTCGGCTGGGGAACCGGCTCGTTACTCGAAGCGGAGGGAACGACGCGCATCGTGACCTACCTGGTGTTGATGGTCGTGTACTTCGCCATCCTGGTTGGCGTCTGGGAGTTCTTCAAGCGGACCGAAACCCAGCCCGAAGCCGAGCGCGACCGCCGCGACGCGTGACGACGGCTCTCAGCCCCGGAGCACGCTGACGATACTCCGGAGACTGTCGGGCCCATTTTCGAGGAGTGCCGTCGGGAACGTCCGTCGGGTGCCAGTGAGAGCGGAGTCGAGCGCGCCGGCGGCGTCGTCGGCAATCGGTTCGCCGTGACCGACGAGAATCCGGTCGGGTTCGAGTCCCGCGAGCTGTCTCGGGGGCTGGAGCCGCCGGAAGAACGACAGCCCGAGTCGTTCCTCGCCGACGAGATGCGGGTCGCTGGTGCCGAGCGAGTCGGGGGCGACGAGCGTCGCGCTCGGCTCGTGATACAGGAACGCCTCCTGCCAGCGGGGGAACGGCCGGCAGGGGATGGTGTGAAATCCCGACTCCCGCGTTCCGGGGGCGAGCGCGTACCGCTCGACGGGTGCCTCGACACGTTCCTCGATGCGGTCCAGCCACTCGGGGACGTGGACCGCCACGTCGTGCCGGCGGGCCAGCACCCCCGCGTCGCGTGCGTGCCAGCAGGTCAACACGGCGACGCCGACGACCGCACCCAGACCCTCGATTGCCTCGTCGATTCCGGGCGCGTCAATCGGGTCGATCACCCAGACGCCCTCGTCGGTCCGGATCGCGTGACTCGCACGTTTGGCCTCCTCGTCGGGATGGGCGATCCAGGTGATTGCGTCGTCGAACTCGGCGACCCATGCACCGGCCGAGTCGCCGCGGTCGTAGACCACCATGTGTGTCCGGTCGAGGCCTGCTCATAAAAAGGGTTTGCAATCGGTCGATTTCGTCCGGCCGGCACAACTTCCACGATGCTGGCCGTCGAAAGCATGCGAGCGAACGCCCTCGTTACCGGGGCAACCGGGTTCGTGGGACGGCCCCCTTCCCCGCGCTCGTCGGCGCGTGGGCCGCTGTTATCGCATCGGGGCTGGCTACGGGCACCGTCGGGGGAAACAGCGGATAGCTGGCAATCAGTCGAGGCTCGGGGAGAACGACTGGTCGCGGGCGACGACGGTGTCGGGTTCGAACTCGATGAACGACCACCGGTCGTTGTCCAGCCCGACGAATCCGGGGTCCCACTCGTCGGTGTGCTCGCCGAGATACCGCCGGAGGAGCCGGTAGACGCGGTCCTCGTCGAGCGGGGTCAGTTCTGCCCGGCCGCGCATCCCGACGTGTTCGACGCGGCCTGTCGTCACCTCGAAGTCAACGACTGCGAGGGCAGTCCCGGGGCGCTGTTCGACACGTGTAGTGTAGGACCGCTCGACGGTGTCGGCAATGATCCAGATACGTTCGTCTTCCCAGAGGTACCACAGTGGTGACACCCGGGGCTCGCCATCGGATGAGACCTGTGCGAGAAAACAGAACAGCGGCCGGTCGAGGAACTCGTCCAGGGGGACTTCGAGCGTCTTCTCCAGGACCTCCATACACGAAGACTGGCTGGCTCGGTGATGAGCCTTGGGATGGGCTACTCGGGTAGTGCTCAGATAAGCAATGTTGGAGTCGGGAACAGCATGAAAGCCCCGAGGCGCTTTCAGTCCCGCCCGACGTAGTTTTCCAGGCCGGGCGGGACTGAACAGTGCCGGCTACTCGCAGAGAGCGACGAAGTTCTCGAAGACCTCTTCGCCGCGTTCGGTGTGAGCGACCTCGGGGTGCCACTGAACGCCGAACAGCCGGCGGTCGGTGTCGCTCATCGCCTCGACCCCACAGATGTCGCTCTTGCCGGTCCGCTCGAACCCGTCGGGGACGTCCTTGACCTCGTCGGCGTGGCTGGCCCACACCCGCGTTTCCGGTGCGAGCGAGCCGACGAGGGGGTCGTCGGCGTCGGTGATGTCGACGGTCACGTCGGCGTACCCGCCGTAGTCGCCGGGACCGACCGTCCCGCCCAGTTCGTCCGCGATGATCTGCATGCCGAGACAGATGCCGAAAACAGGAATGTCGAGGTCGAGATACTCGGGACAGTTGCCGATGCGGTCGATGTCGGGGCCCCCCGAGAGGACGAGGCCGTCGGCGTCGATACCCTCCGGCGGCGTGTCGTTGTCCACGAGGTCGACGTCGACCCCCATGTCACGGAGCGCACGCTTTTCGAGGTGCGTGAACTGCCCGTGGTTGTCGATGACGTCGATGCGCGTCATTGCGACTGGATAGACGACCGGGGATTAAAGCTTCCCCGTTCTCTCCCTGTCCCAGCCCCGTCACAGCGACCGTTCCATGAAGTTCCAGTCGTCGTGGAGTTCAGGCGGCGCCTGCGTCCCCTCGTATGGCGGCCTGAACTCGAACCCGACCGACTGGTACAGCGCCTGGGCGCTCTCGTGGTAGGGAGCGACGCCGAGCACCAGCCTGTCGAACCTCCCGACTGGCCGGTCGTCGCCGAGGGCCAAAAACAGCGGCTCCTCGATTGCCGCGGTCGCTAGCCGGTCGACGTCGTCCGGGATTATCTGCTCGACCGGCAAGCCGAACTCTTGGTCGTCGAACCACTCCCGGCCGTGGCTCGTGGCCTCGACGAAATATTCGCGAAGTAGCTCCCGTACCTCGTCTTCGCGGCCCGTCACCGTCGTCCGGATGACGGTTACGTCGTCGTTCATATCCGGAACGTACACCCCACAGCGTAAATCTTGCTGGATTGGGTCCCTCCTGGCTCTCCTGTTTTGGCCCCGCGTCGAGAGTTCGTCCTTCTCGACCCTGAAACGGCCTGACAGTCGAGGTCGCCCTGCTATCCCGGAGTAAAATGCGCGTTTTACTCCAACCTCCAAACTAAAACGCGCATTTTACTCTGGACAGTCGCGCGATATGCCGCCCCGAAAGAGCCCCGTGATGGTGGAACCGTCGTATCGGATGAACGCCTCACCCGCGAATCCGTCGGACGAGCCTGTCGACGACGATACCCAGGAGAGCGCCGACCGCGACGGCACCGGCGAGCGACTCGCCGCCCTCGGGGGGGTCGGGTGGTTCGGGCCACGGGTCGGCTTCCTCACCGGCCTGGAGGACGAGCCGGTCGTTCGTCGGGCCGTAGACGTCCATCTCGACCCCCTGGTCGGAGTACTCCGTGCCGACGACTTCGACCAGCCCGCACTCTTCGAGCTGGGAGAGGTGGTGGTTGACGTTCTGCTGGGACGTGTCCACCTCCTCTGCGATCTCCGATGCCGTCAGGTGCTCGTCGTACAGGAGCCCCAGTATCGACCGCGCGGTCTCCGAAGAGAGGGCGTCGAACACCGGCCCGACCGACTCCTCGTCGATGTCGAAGACCGTCGTCTCGGACGACTGCGAGCCCGCTTCCCCGCTCTGTAACAGAAGCTGTGTCAACGGCGTCATCGCTGGCGGTTACGCACGCCGCTCGGAAAAGGTTATCGGAACTAAAACAATTGTTTAAGTCCGGAGTAAAACGCGCATTTTAGTCCACCGGGGAGTGGTGCGGTCGGACCTGAGGACTGGCTCCGGTGTGGCTTCCCGACCGAGGAACCGGCCACCATCAGAACCCGGCCACGTGTCCGTCCTTGCGCGGTTCGGTCGCGCCGGAGAGCGTTCCGCCGTCGTTGCGGACGGCCTGTGCGCCTCCGAAGAGTCCGGGGTAGAGCACCCGGACGTCGTGGCCCGTGCGGGCGAGTTTCGACGCGACGCCGGCCGGCATGCGCTCCTCGATGGCGAGCGTCCCGTCCTCGCGGTAGCGCCACCGCGGGGCGTCGAGCGCGGCCTGGAGGGGCATGTCGTAGTCGATGATGTTGGCGAGAACCTGGACGTGCCCCTGTGGCTGCATGTACCCGCCCATCACGCCGAAGGCGAGCCAGTCGTTCTCGTCGAACCGGGCGAGCGCGGGGACGAGCGTGTGGAACGGACGCTTGCCGGGGTCGAGCCTGTTGGGATGCTCGGGGTCGAGCGAGAACGACGACCCGCGGTTCTGGAGGGCGATGCCGGTGTCGCCGGCCACGAGGCCGCTTCCGAAGCCCGCGAACCGCGAGTTGATGTAGGAGACGACGTTGCCCGCCTCGTCGGCGACGGTCAACAGGACGGTGTCGGCGTCCTCGCCGGCGACGGGCGTCCCGACGTCGACGTCCTCCAGCGGGTCGTCGCCGATTTCCTCGGCCCGCGAGCGGGCGTAGGCTTTCGAGTGTAACGGCGGGACCTCCTCGTACTCGGGGTCGGTGACGTGGTAGTGCCCGTCCGTGAACGCCAGTTTCATCGCCTCGGCGAACGCGTGGACCCGCTCGGCCGACTCGTAGGGGTGCTCGCCCGCGCCGATCTCCTCGGCGATGTTCAGGGCTTCGAGGGCGATCTGTCCCTGGTTGTTGGGACCGAGTTCGAACACCTCACAGCCGCCGTACGTCGTCGAAAGGGGGTCGGGCCACTCGACCTCGAACGCGGCGAGGTCGTCGACGGTCAGGAACCCACCCTTCGACTGGACTTCCCCGGCGATTGTTTCCCCGATCTGGCCCTCGTAGAGGGCGTCCGCACCCTCCTTGGCAATCTGTTGCATCGACTCGCCCAGGTTCGGCAGTCGGACGGTCTGGCCGACGCCGGGTGCGCTCCCGTCGAAGAGGTACGCCTCGCGGGCGTGGTTGTCCTCGAACAGCCGCTCGGCGTGTTGCCACTGCGCGGAGACGACCTCGGTGACGGGGTACCCCTCCATCGCGTACGTGATCGCCGGCTCCAGGACGTCGGCGAGGGTGAGCGTCCCCAGGCGGTGAACGGTGGCTTCCCAGCCCCGTGCAGTCCCGGGGACGGTAACGGTATGGGGACCGTGGAAGGGCATCGAGACGTCGTCGGGGTCCGCGTCGCGTTCCCCGGCGACCGACTCGCGGACCCGGTCGAGCGTCGCGTCCTCGGGTGCGCCGCCGCTGGCGCGCATCGCACCCACGTCGCCGTCGGCAGTCCGGTAGCAGGCAAAGACGTCGCCGCCGAGGCCGGTGCTGGTCGGTTCGACGACGTTCAGCGCCGCGGCGGTCGCTACGGCGGCATCGAAGGCGTTTCCCCCAACCCGGAGAATCGAGACGCCGGCTTCCGCGGCCAGCGGCTGGCTCGTGGCGACGACGCCCCGAGGGGCATAGACTGTCGAACGACGCGAGGTGAACCTGTCGAGGTCGGGATACATGGAGACCGCTTCGGGGGGCCGACGTAAAATCCTTGCACCGGAGCGTGTGGAACTGTTCAGATAAGAGATTCTCAAAGAGAACTGCGACCAGCATGAAAGCCCCGAAGCGCTCGCCGGCTCCGACTCACTGCGCTCCTCGTTGCACTG
>PXQO01000098.1:0-12393 GCA_003021285.1 Halobacteriales archaeon QH_2_65_14
AATCCTCCCCAGCCGGGTGCGGTGCTCGCTCGTCGGGGCTCCTCGCTGCGCTCCTCCCCCCTCGCGCGCGTTTCTCGCGCACGCCCTGAGGGACGGCGGGCCTGGCGGATCGAAAGGGCGAAGCGAGCGAGGCGCGACTCCGGAGCGCCTCGAACCGAACGGGGAGGAACGACCCGTGACGGGCTCGCGGTGAGCGGACGCGAACGGAGTCGCTGAGCGGCCCCTATCCGAGCGCTGCCGGGCTGGAAGCGACGGATATGCCCCTCAGCGACCGCGAGCACGCTGAGGGCTTTCTGGTGGGTCGCCGTCCTGCCATCGGTAAAGACTTCTCTCTTTCCCTATCAGGACTGCGCCACGAAGCAACTGTCTCCCTATCCCAGGACTGGGTCACAGTAGTCCGTGCGAGACGGCCGCTACTCGCCTCCCTGGAGGAGTGTTGCGTGGCCGGAGACCAGCCAGTCATCCCACGCCCCGTGCGTTCGGTCCGGCCGGGTGAGAGCCACGCATTCGATTGCTGGTGGCTCAGCTACTTAGTCCCGGTGTCCGGCAAAGGGAAGACGGCGTCAGGCAATGCGGCGCGAGCGTCGCCACTGTCGGGCGTGCTCAAAAAAACGGAGTGCTGGCGACTTAGATCTCGTCGAGGTGTTCGACGCCCTGCTTGGAGACGTTGCCTTTCGTGATCTCCTCGGGCATCCAGTCGGGCTTGTCGTCGGGAGCCTCCTCCTCCCAGGCCCAGGCGTCGTAGACGTGGACCTTGTGCTTGCCTTTCTCGCGGAGGCGAATCTCCTGTTCGGCGGCCGCGGATTCGGAGCCTGCCGGGTCGAGTCGTCGCGCCGCTTTCAGTGCCGCCTGTCGGGGCGTTCGCCCCGAGAACACACTTGTCTCTTCACCATTATCTGTCCGGAGCGCGAAGTTGCGCTTGTCGTTGTCTCGTGCCATGGTTTTCACCGCTCCATGTCAATTGAGCACATGACCTGTAATAAATATATCCCCTGAATCGGGTGCCGTCCCCGAATCGCCTTATAAAGGAGGGGTGAAACCGGGGTTGGAAACCGCCGAAAGAGCCCGATTATCGGCCAAATCGGGCCCCGATTTTGCTCGCGCGCACCCCGAATCGGCTGGCGCGCGCGGTTAGAGACGGTGTTCTCCCACCCGAGACGGACTGCTGTGATTGTTTTCAAGAATAAATTCTGGTTGATATACCTGCAGACCGACTCATAGTGGTTACTGTGACTCTTTACCGCCGTGCTGTCATAGTCCAGGTGTGTTAGGCGAAATGGGGTGCACGTGTCCTGGTCACGAAAACAATCACAACACTATCACGGTACAATACTGGGGAGTACCGGGGCACAGCGACCGGCGCGCGGTAGACTTAAGTGTATCCTCCGGTGAACCTCGGAGTAGGATAGTGAGATGGTACGGAAGAAGAAACTGAGTCCGAGTGGCGCAAAAGACGAGGACGGCGAGTACCACAACGTCCACATCAACCTGCACGAGGACGAACTCGCCGTCGCCGGCATGGACATCGGAGACGAAGTGTTCGTCCGTGTTCGGGACAACAAGATAATCATCCAGAAGGCCGACCCCGAGGAAGTCGACCACGAGTTCTAACGTGACTGGTCGGTCGCTCCCCGGTCCAGAATGAGGCCCTACAGTCTCGCAAAGCCCCTCCTGTTCCATCTGCCGCCGGAGACGGCCCACGGCTGGATACACGCGCTCCTGGGCGGGCTCCAGCGCACGCGGGCGCTTTCCGCCGTGGCGAACCGATACGCCGTCCGCGACGAGCGCCTGGCAACGCGGGCGTTCGGCCAGTCGTTCCCCAACCCGGTCGGCGTCGCCGCGGGCTTCGACAAGAACGCCGAAATCCCGCGTGCGCTGGCGGCGCTCGGCTTCGGGTTCGTCGAGGTCGGCGGCGTGACGGCCGAACCACAGGCGGGGAACCCGCGCCCCCGGCTGTTCCGGCTCCCCGAGGACGGGGGACTGATAAACCGGATGGGACTGAACAACCACGGAGCCGAGGTTATCGGCGAGCGACTCCGCGAGACGTCGGTCGACGTTCCCGTCGGCGTCAACGTCGCAAAGAGCGAACACGTAAATCCCGAGGACGCGCCCGCTGACTACGTCCGGACTTACGATGCGGTCGCCTCGGGCGGCGACTTCTTCGTGGTGAACATCTCGTGTCCCAACTCCCAGGGGTTCGAGGAACTCCAGAACCGCGAGTCGATGGCCGCTATCGTCGAGGCACTCGTCGACAGAGGGGCGCGGCCGTTGCTGGTGAAACTCTCGCCCGACCTCCCGGAACCGGCCGTCGACGACGCGCTCGACATCGTCGCCGAGTTCGACCTCGACGGCGTCGTTGCGACGAACACGACGACGACGCGTCCGGCGTCGCTGCGCTCACCCAACCGCGTCGAGGAGGGAGGCCTCTCGGGCAAACCCATCGAGGGACCGTCGACTCGAATGGTGCAATACGTCGCCGAGCGGACCGACGTACCGGTTGTGGGCGTCGGCGGCGTCTCGACCGCGGAGGACGCCTACCGGAAGATACGCGCGGGCGCGAGCGCAGTCCAGTTATATACCGGGCTGGTGTACCGCGGACCCTCCATCGCGCGCGACATCAACCACGGCCTGCTCGAACTGCTCGACCGCGACGGCTTCGATTCCGTCGAGGAGGCGGTCGGCGTCGACCACGATTGACGGGGGCGGTCGTGACTCGCTTCCAGTACTCCCGGTAGTCGTACCCGCGCGGGGACGGCGGAGTCACTCGGGTCAGTCGGATTCCCGCGGCCCGAACTGCCGTTCGTAGGCCTGGTAGACCTCCCAGTAGTCCTCGATCTGTTGCCAGGGGTTCGGCCCGCAGACGACCGGGAGCTTCCAGTTGAGTTCGCTCTCGATCCCGTGTGGCTCGGTGTGGGACTCGCTGGACCCCTGTCCGAGCGGACCCGGTTCGAGGTCTCTGTCCCAGTCACCGGTCGAGACCCGGTAACAGAAGGCAATGTCCCCGTGGACGTTCTCCCGCCAGCACGCCTTCCGCGCGTGGTTTTTCAGCTCCTCCCCCAGCTGCTTCGAGACGCCGACGTCGAGACAGCAATGGAAGTCGCCCTCCCGGAGGCAGATGACCGCGTAAACGCCGCCTGCGTCGAGTGGCACCTTCGTTACGTCACTGAACGGACCGTTGAACTCGTAGCCTGCCAGTTCCATATGTGAAGTAACACCGCTCCAACACTTAACTGATTTGCAGGTGGCGGCCCGGTAGTCGCGGCCCCGGCGGGGAGGCGACAGCCGAAACGGCTTCACTTTTGGTCGGCGTGGTCGGCGGCGGCCAGCTCGGTCGGATGCTCGGCGAAGCCGCCGCGCCGCTGGGAATCGACCTGCTGGTCTCGGACCCGACGCCGGACGCGCCGGCCGCACCGGTCGCGCGCGACCAGGTCGTCGGCGCGTTCGACGACGAGGCGACGATACGCGAACTCGGCGAGCGCGCCGACGTCCTCACGTTCGAAATCGAACTCGCCGACCCCGACGCGCTCGAACGCGTGCGCGAGGAGACGGGTACGCCGGTCCACCCCCACCCCGAGACCCTGCGCACCATTCAGGACAAACTCGTCCAGAAGCGCCGGTTGCAGGACGCGGGCGTGCCCGTCCCCGAGTTCCGGGCAGTCGACTCCGCCGACGACCTCGGGGCGGCGCTCGATGATCTGGGCTACCCGGCGATGCTCAAGGCGCGGGAGGGGGGCTACGACGGACGGGGCAACGTTCCAGTCGAGAATCCAGCGGACGTGGAGTCGGCGTTTGCGGCCATCGACGGGCCGGCGATGGTCGAGGCGTTCGTCGACTTCGAGCGCGAACTCGCCGTCATGGGCTGTCTCGGCGACGGCGAGGTCGACACCTTCCCAGTCACCGAGACAATCCACGAGGAGGAAATCCTGCGACGGACCGTCTCGCCGGCACGGGCCCCGCCGGCCGTCAGCGAGCGCGCCCGCGAGGTGGCACGGGACGTACTCGACGTCATGGAGGGGCGGGGTGTGTACGGCATCGAACTGTTCGAAACGAGCGACGGCGACATCCTGCTCAACGAAATCGCCCCCCGGCCGCACAACTCGGGCCACTGGACAGTCGAGGGCTGTCACACCTCGCAGTTCGAACAGCACCTCCGGGCGGTGACCGGCCTCCCGCTCGGGACGACCGAGCGGCGGTGTCCGACGGCCTCGGCGAACCTGCTCGGCGACGTCGACGAACGGCAGAAAGCGCGGCTACACGGCGTCGAGGAACTTCTCGAACGCGACCGCTCCGCGCTCCACTGGTACGGCAAACGCGAGGTGTACCGACTCCGGAAGATGGGTCACGTGACCCTGCCCGGCGACGGTGACGCGGACCCCGGGGCGCTGGTCAGGTCGGTTCGGGAGGCGGTCCGACCGCTCACCTTCCGAAACTGATCACTCGCCCGCCTCGTCCAGCAGGTCGTCGATGGTCGCGGAGACGTCCCGGTCGAGGTCGAACGCGTCCGCGAGTCCGGCGCTCTCGATGGCGTCTTCGAGTTCCCAGTACGTGACGCCGGCCTCCGTCGCGGCCTCCTGAAGGCTCACGTCGCCGAGCGCGTACAGTCCGAGCGCCATCGCCAGGTCGGGGTCGACGTCCGCTCGCTCCCGACCGTCGTCGGTCGGCTCGTCGCCATCCATTATCCGTTCAAGGACTCGAATACCCTTGAACGTATCCCCGTCTCATAGTGGTTGTTGCGATTCGTTTCGTGGCCAAGTCACATCTACCATCAGCGGGCCGTGTGTAACCCGGTCCACGGGCATGGAACGCCACCTTCATGCACACCCCACACTCACAGCCGGTATGGGCGAACTCGACGTGTTGCTGACCAACGACGACGGCATCGATTCGACGGGGTTTCACGCGCTCTACGAGTCCCTCGACGAAATCGGCACCGTCACCGCCGTCGCGCCGGCGGAAGACCAGAGCGCGGTCGGCCGTGCGATGTCCCAGGCAGTCGCGGTGAGCGAGCACGAACTGGGATACGTCATCGATGGGACGCCCGTCGACTGCGTCGTTGCGGGGCTGTCCTCAATCGTGCCCGAGGCGGATATGGTCGTCGCGGGCTGTAACCGCGGTGCGAACCTCGGAAGCGCCGTCCTCGGGCGGTCAGGAACCGTCAGTGCGGCCGTCGAGGCCGCCTTCTTCGAGGTCCCCGCAATCGCCGTCTCCATGTACATCCCGGTCGACGAGTACACCTACGGGGAGGACTTCGACGAGGTGCCGGCACACCAGTACACCGAAGCCGTCCGGGCGACCTCGTACCTCTCGGAGCGGGCTCTGGGCTCCGGCGTGTTCGAGGAGGCCGACTATCTGAACGTCAACGCGCCGGTCACCGACCGGGCGACCGGCGAGATGGCCGTCACCCGGCCCTCCCACGTCTACCGCATGAACGCCACGCGGGATGGCGACACGGTCGAACTCGAAGACCGCATCTGGAACCTGATGGAGGCGGGCGAGGTGCCCGACCCCGAGGGAACCGACCGCTGGGCGATAATGCAGAACAAGGTCAGCGTCTCGCCGCTGACGGCACCACACACCACCGAACACCACGAGCGACTCGACACGCTGGCCGGGGACTACCCGAACAGGTGACTCGGCGGGGCGGCGAGGTGGCCCGCCTGCGTCACCGTACCGCGCGTTTCAGCCGGGTCCAGAGCGGGACGTCCCGGTCGGTATCGCGGAGACGGCGACTCCGCAGGCCGAACAGCCCGAAAACGAGCGCCAGGATGCTGAACGCGAGCACCCCGTTTGTCGCCCCGATAGCCAGCAGCGGGTGAACGTCGTGCAGTCCGACGAGCACTGACGGCGGGAGTATCATGACATACCGGCGCTCGGTGATGGTGACGGTTCGCTGTTCGCGGGGGGGTGGGGCAGGGACGTACAGCGTCGTCGGTGCGGCGCTCCTGCCGTCGACTGTCAGATGGCGGTCGTCGAGCCGCGTATCCGGCGGTGGGTCGAACACGACCAGCATCGTGACGTACCCGTCGTTCGTCGCGGACACGCCGACGTCGACGGGTTCGCCGGATTCGACGCCGTCCGACGATAATCACCAGAAACAGCGCGACGTACCTGGGGTTGAACCAGGCGTTCTGCCCGCGCGACCGGGCCCGGTCCCTGCTGGACTGTTGCAGGAGACTCTGGACGAGGGTCACGACGAGCAAGACGAGGCCGGCGGCGATAAACAGCGAGCCGACCTGCTGGGAGTCGCTCTCCCCCTCGAACCCCAGGGTCACGGCGACCGTCCGCTGGACCTCGACCGCCATCCCGCGGGCCCCGAGAATCGCCGTCCCGAGCGAGGGGATAGTCACCACCCGGCCGCCGGGTTGCCAGGCAGTCGCCACGACCTGATCGTCGGTCACCTGCGGTTCGACGCCGTCCTGGTCGGTGAACGGGTTGCCGTCCCCCTTCGTGATGTACCCCTCGTCGGTCTCCTCGACGATACGGTGTGTCGTCAGCCCACCCCCCTCGATCTCCTCGGCGTCGAAGACGATGATGTCACCCTCGCCGACATCGTCGGAAAGCACCGACGGGATGGCGACGAATCCGTCCCCTGCCTGGATGGTCGGCGACATGCTCTCGGAGGTCACGAAGCTCAGAAGGACCGGCTGGCCGAGGACGGAGCCGGCGATGAGTGACAGAATCACGACGACGAGGACGACCGTCACAGCCCTGCCAGCGTGCTCCCGGAGCATCTCTCGGATGTTCGTGGTAGTCAGCCGACGTACAAATCTCTATCCCCTGGCCGTGACCCGTCCCGATGGGCGTATCCTCGATGGGTCGAACCGACTGCCGGGCGTCCCTTCCCAACCGGTCGATGCGTGCCCAGCCGTGCGGGGACAACTCCGTTCCTGCCTGGGAAACCGGCTTCGGGAATCCGGTATTGTCGGTCAGGGTTGCCGCTGTCGCATGCTCACCGGGAGATAGTCACCCTCGATGTCGGGGAGCAGGAAGTACCCGAGCCCCGCACCCAGGAGGATGGAGCCGACGAGAACCGTCAGGAACGCCACCAGGCCCTGGATGCCGACGCCCCAGAGGAGCGTCGTCGCCACGAGCGCGACGACGAGCACGGTCACCCAGAGCAATCCGAGACGGAGCAACACGTACCGCATCCGGGGGAGCCTGGTCTGTCGGGGCGTCTCCAGGAGCGACACGACGCCGCGCACCCGGGTCTGTGTCAGGTAATCGACGACCACCATGAGAGTCCCGCTCAACAGCAGCCACACATACCAGGGGAGCAGGGCCGTGCCGAAGGCGAACGGAAGGGCTCCCAACCCCGGAATGACCGTCGGATTCTCCCCCTGAGCGGGCGTCAGCGCCGGACTCGGGTCCGGCGTCGGCGTCGGACCGCCCGGCGTCGTGCCGGCCGGCGTCGGCTCCCCAGGCGTCGGCGTCGGTTCGTCCGGCGTCGGGGTCGGCTCCCCAGGCGTCGGTGTCGGTTCGTCCGGCGTTGGCGTCGGCTCACCAGGTGTCGGCGTCGGTTCATCCGGCGTGGCGTCGGTGTCGGCGTCGGCTCGGACCCGACAGGTCGATCAGGGACCAACGCCCGGTAGGTCACGTGTTCGACAATCGTTCCGGACTCGTCGGCAGGGGTCTCGGCAGTCAGCCCGAGCATGACGGACTCGTTGGGGGCGAGTTCGATAGAATTGATGGGGCTCTCGACCGGCTGGCCCGTGTCCATGCGGCGAAATGTGAGCACGTCGCTGTCGTGTTCGATCCACAGTTCGGCGCTTTCGTTAGTGCCCTCGACACCGCCGAAGGCGACCACGAACACGTCGTCGATGATCGTTCTGGTACCGGCAATGACGTCAATCGTGACGTTGAGTTTGCCCTCGTCACCGATCTCGGCGTACCGGTCGCCGTTCGGCGTGTCCGCCGGAATCAGGTACAGCCCCGTCTCGTTGTCCGGGTCGAGTTCGTCCCGTTCCCCGTCGGCCGGGAACGCACCGGTCGATAGGACTGTTCCGCAGGCAAGCAAGACGAGTGCGGTGGCGAGGAGAAAGCGATTCATTCGCGTCTGGTTGCATGGGAACGGAGTTGCCGGCCGTCGTCAGGCGTTGCTGTGGTCGTCGACGCGTGCCGCGAAGACGATGCTGTTTATCTGGTCGATGTCCGAGCCCTGGTTCCCACCCCGAAGGTCGACCACTATCGTGAGGTCGATGGCGTTACCGGCGTCCAGGTCGACGGCGTTGTCGCCGGGACTGCCGCTATCGACGATGGAGTTCCCGCTCCCGTCCTCGATGTCCAGCACAGTTCCGATGAGATTGTTCGGGTCGTCACTCTGTGCCGGGTCCACCGAGAGCCCGACGTCCTGTGCGCCGCCGTTGGAGACGTTGAGAGCGTTCCCGAACCGGGTCGTCGCCTGTTCGTTGAGGTCGCTTTGCTCGATTGTAATCACCGTCGTTCCCGAGACGTCTTCGTCGGAGATGATGTTGTCTCCCTGTGGGGAGTTCGCCGAGAAGCTCAGTACCGCCGCCGAGTCGTCGCTGGTGTCGAGTTCGACTGTCCGTTCGGCCTCGACCGAGGTGAACGCACCTGATGCAAAGATTCCTCCCGCTCCCAGTCCGGCAGCACCGAGTCCCAGCAGTACTGTTCGTCGATTGAGTTTCATCTCGTTGTTCTGGAACCCCGACCGACTTAATATTGAGTACCGTTAGCCGGTTAACGCCGCCCATTATCGCCTTTACCCCGCGCATTAACGGGGCTAACGCGGCTCAATAATAAGTACTGGGGGGGTAATGTGGTGAGCAAGGCACGTCTGACGTGCTAGATGAACCATGGCAATAAATCGCAGAAACGTACTGATCGGAATGGGTGGATTGGCAATCGGTGGCGGTGCGCTTCTCGGCTCGGGGGCGTTCACCTCCGTCGAGGCCGAGCGGGACGTCGAAGTAACTATCAGCAGTAACGTCTCCGAGGACTTCGTCGACGTTCTCGTGCAGGTGGACGACTACGAAACCGTGGAAGTGCGAAACAACGCTGGGTCGGGACACGACGCCGACGGGTTCGTGAGCCTCGTCGAGGCCGGCGACAACGCAGTCCTCTCGTTCGGCGATCTCCCGCCAGACTCGACGGTCACCTACAACGACCTGTTCAAGCTCCAGAACGACGACAACGGTGACAGCGACACTGACGATTTCAACGTCGAGCTTGTATTGGCGGATAGTAACAATGACTTCCTCAACATCGGTGGCGACGAGGGCGGAACCGGCCCGACGACGGTCGGGGAGGGCAACGAGAAGCTCCTCGAGGGGGAGGTCGAAACCGGCCAGAACGACGACACCACGACGCTGACTATCACTATCACGGAGGCCTGAGGCGGGCTCCGTTGGGGACCGGGACCGCCCGGGGTGGGTAGCGACTGCTGGGGAGGGAGTTTTCACGCGGTGAAGTTACTCGGTATGTTTTATGTGTCTACAGTTCATTCTGTAGTACATGGGTACGACGGGGGTGGATAGTCATACGGACACCGAGAGCGCTCTTTCGCGCGACGAGGTGTTCGACCTGCTGAGCAATCACCGCCGGCGGTATGCGCTGCACGCAGTCAAGCACGTCGAGGGCCCACTGGACCTGTCGGACGTCGCCGAGCAGGTGGCGGCCTGGGAGAACGGCAAGAGCCGCGAGGAGATTACCGCCCAGGAACGCCACCGCGTGTACACGTCGATGCAACAGACCCACCTCCCCGCCATGGACCGGGCAGGTGTCATCGAGTACGACAACGGGACGGTCACGCTGGCCGACGGGGCCGAGAACCTCGAAGTCTACATGGATATCGTTCCCGAGCAGTCGATCCCCTGGGGCGAGTACTACCTCGGCCTGGCGGCCGTCTCCGGGGCACTGCTCGCCGCCGCCGGTGCTGGCGTATTCCCGGAGAGCATTCCCGCGCTCGCCTGGGGCTGGCTCGTCGTCGTCCTGTTTGCCGGGTCGGCGCTGTATCACGTCGTCCAGAGCCGCCGCATGCGCCTCGGGGCCACCGACACGCCGCCGGAGATCGAAGAATGACTCACCAGGTACGTACAGAAGCGGCCCATTCACCAACCGGATACCATCATACGAATACAGCAACACTAAGAGGCTATACCGGATAACACGGTGTAGAGACCAGCAGGCAACCGGTTGGTAACGCGACCGGGCACGTCAGGGGGACACATGACAGACAGCATCCAATCTCAGTCGGAAAACCGGTCGAGTGGCACGCCGGAGCCGCTTTCCCGGGACGAAATCTTCGATTTGCTGAGCAACCATCGCCGCCGGTATGCGCTGCACGCTGTCAAACGGATCGACGGGGACGTCGAGATTGCCGACATCACCGAGCAGGTGGCGGCCTGGGAGAACGGCAAGAGCCGCGAGGAGATTACCAGCCAGGAACGCCACCGCGTGTACACGTCGATACAGCAAACCCACCTCCCCGCCATGAATCGAGCGGGCATCATCGAGTACGACAACGGGACGGTTACGCTGGCCGACGGGGCCGAGAATCTCGAAGTCTACATGGATATCGTTCCCGAGCAGTCGATTCCCTGGGGCGAGTACTACCTCGGCCTGGCGGCCGTCTCCGGGGCACTGCTCGCGGCCGTCAGTGCCGGCGTATTCCCGGAGAGCATCCCCGCGCTCGCCTGGGGCTGGCTCGTCGTCGTCCTGTTTGCCGGGTCGGCGCTGTATCACGTCGTCCAGAGCCGCCGCATGCGTCTCGGGGCCACCGACACGCCCCCGGAGATCGATACATGAGCAAAAAGTGGACCCGGCGAGGCGTCCTGGGGCTGCTCGGCACCGGAGCCGGGCTGCTAGCCTGGGATTCTCGCGGGTCAACGAACATTTCAGCGGACAGGGAGACCGACGTGAACGTGACCTCTGACTCCCAGGCACTGCTCGGAATCGAGACCTTCGACGGTCAACTGGTGTTCGAAACCGAAACCCGGAATCTGGTCGAGCTGACGAACAACACCGGCGAGACGCTCGATACGGTTTCGGTCAGCGTGACGAACGGGGGCGCACTTCCCTTCGACGTCGACATCACCGACACGCCGGACTCGCTCGACCCCGGGGAGTCCGGAACAGTGAGCGCGAGAATCACCGGCTGTGGGAGTACGTGCGAGGAAGAAACCGGGCCGGTGGAACTGGAGATATTCGTATCGAGTGCTGCCGGTTCGGTCTCCGAGATTGCGGGCATCCGCGAGGTGGCACTGTCCTGTGTGAACTGTCTCACCTTCCAGACGCCGACGACCGTCACACCCTCGGGGTTCGTGCCCGACGCCGGCGATGCGTTCGGACCCCGGACCGCTCACGACCCGAGGTCGACGCTCGAATACGGCTGGAGCCGCGACCAGACCACGGAGACGAGGGAACGAAACACCGTCCCGGAGACGGAGGAAGACACCCTGAACCACTTCGTCAGGGAAGACCGGATACCCGGCAAGTTCAAACAGAACAAAAACGACGGCTACTGGGAGTTCGACCTCGACGCCGGCGAGTACGACGTGACGATGCGGTGTCACGACCCGGACTACCTGGACCAGGAGTACTCGTTCGACGTCAGCGGCGGGACTGACACCGTCCAGTTACGCGACAGCGAGTTCGACAATGGGGACAAAGAGCGCACCACCAACGGCGAAACCTACGAGTTCACCATCCAGGTCGACCCGAACGAGGTGTTGAGCATTATCCCGCCGAAGAATACGTACAACCCGAAGATCACCTGGCTCCGGTTCGAGGCGGACTCGGACCCGTCCAGTCCCGACCCGGCGAACTTCGAGGTGGCGGTAACGGACTACGACGACCTCGTGAACGAGGGCGAGGACGGCGACGTCGACGTGTACGTCGAGAACACCGGCGAGGTTCAGGACACCCAGACCGTCGAGCTGAACGTCGATGACGACCAGGACGGCACGTTCGACGTCGCCGCGGACGACAGGAGTGTCACACTCGGCGGCGGGAAAACCGAGTCGTTCACTTTGACATACACCACACAGGCCGGTGACGCGCCCGGCATCGACTTCGAAGTCACGAGCGACCAGGACCGCGAGGAGCGGACCACGACTCTCACCGTCCCCGAACTGTCGTCGGCTGGGGCGACGGACATCGTCCCGAACGCCGACGACCAGCAACAGACGTTCGCTTTTACCCTCGGTGAACGGCTGTCCACGGACGAACAGGTCACGGTCACGGTCGAGGACAATCCGGGGGAGGGAGTACTCGAATACGACAGCACAGGCGTCGACGACGAGGGCCAGGGAGGCGAGGTCGGAATTACGGAGAACAGTGACTCGATAGCGTTCGAGTACGGCGGGGACACGGAGATAGCAGCCGACACCCGCGTCGAAATCCGGGCGGACGGCATGGTCGTCGGGGCGGCCGGCG
>PXQO01000098.1:12571-21264 GCA_003021285.1 Halobacteriales archaeon QH_2_65_14
GCGGCGGCGGCATCAGTTCGGGGACGGTCGTCACGATCACGCTCGAAGACGTCGAGCCGCCTGCGACCGGCGACACGTACGAACTCGGCTTCAGCCGGGGGGCGGCCGACACCGAGAGTGCGACGTTCAGTGTCGACGCGCCGCCCACCTTTGTGGTGACCGTCGACGACTTCGACGACGAGGTGCTCGAAGGGGACACCGTCGACGTCGACGTGACCGTCGAGAACACCGGCGACCTCCAGGACACCCAGACCGTCGAGTTGAACGTCGACGACGACCAGGACGGGAGCTTCCATCTCACCCCTGACGACACCCAGGTCACGCTCGCCAGCGGCGACAGCGAATCGTTCACCCTGAGCTATACCACGAAAGACGGCGACGCACCCGGCATCGACTTCGAGGTCACGAGCGACCAGGACCGCGAGGAGTGGAGCGTGACCGTCGAGACGCTCGACCTGTCCGGGACCGACGCCACCGACATCGTGCCGAACGTGGACCAGCAACAGCAGACGTTCGAGTTCACGTTCGACGAGGCGCTGTCGTCGGCCGAGACGGCCACGATCACGCTCGAAAACGCCCCGCAGGACGACAGCGTCCTCGATCACAACAACGAGGGTGTCGTCGACGACGAGGGGGAAGGCGGGAGCATCGACCTCGACCAGAGCGGAACCGACGTGGTGTTCACGTACGCGGACGGGGAGTCCATCCCGGCCGGGACGAGCGTCGAACTCCGGGTGCCACAGATCGACGTCGGGAGCGAGACCGACCAGAGCGATCCCTACGACTTCGTCTTCGGACGGAGCGACAACGCGGGGACCCGCAGTATCCCGGTCGAGGTGTCCCGCGATACCGGCCAGGGGGAACTCCAGAACGTCGAGGCGAGTGATCTAGTGGGGACGGTTCCACAGACACAGGAAATCACGTTCACCCCGACGACGGACATGGTGGGTATCGAGAGCGTCGGCGAACTCGTTTCGATTGACCTGACTGACGCCCTGGACCTCTACGGGAACGCGTCGGTCACGAGCGTCAGCAACGCGACGCTCGACGCCTTGGACGTCAGGTCGGACGCGGCGTTCATCCGCGTCAACGCCGACAGTGGTGTCAGCGCCGGCACCGAAATCGCGGTCACGCTCGAAGACGTCGAGCCGCCTGCGACCGGCGACACGTACGAACTCGGCTTCAGCCGGGGGGCGGCCGACACCGAGAGCACGACGTTCGCCGTCGACGCGCCGCCCAACTTCGCGGTGACCGTCGACAGCTTCGACGACGAGGTGCTCGAAGGGGACACCGTCGACGTCGACGTGACCGTCGAGAACACCGGCGACCTCGAGGATACCCAGAGTATCCAGTTGAACGTCGACGACAATCAGAACGGCACCTTCGACGTCGCCGCGGACACCAACTGGCTCACGCTCGCCGGCGGCGACAGCGAATCGTTTACCCTGAGTTACACCACGCAGGACGGCGACGCACCCGGCATCGACTTCGAGGTCACGAGCGACCAGGAC
Source organism: Halobacteriales archaeon QH_2_65_14 (assembly GCA_003021285.1). Classification (GTDB taxonomy): domain Archaea; phylum Halobacteriota; class Halobacteria; order Halobacteriales; family Haloarculaceae; genus Halovenus. The sequence continues at coordinate 14,083 of PXQO01000098.1, forward strand.
CGCGAGGAGCACAGCGCGACCGTGAACGTGTCGATGGCGGACGTCGTCGAAGTCGACGAGAACGGGGGGTGGACGTTCGACACCGAGCCGGGACAGACCGGCGTGGCGTTCGACATCGCGAACACGAGTACTGGTCAGGACGTCGTCATCACCGAGGTCGGCGTCGACGAGGCGAACGACGGAGGCGGCAACCCCACTGACGCTGATTTCGTCCGTGATGACGAGGACGCCGGTGGAGAATTCGGAATCCTGCAGAACCGCCAGAGTAACACAGGATTCGATCCGGTCCTGCTGAATCTCGGCGACGGTAAACTCGACATCCAACCGAACAACACGACCGGACTAGATGTGAATTTCACTCTCGGGCCTGGCGAACAGGAACCGATCGGATTCAACCAGTTCCACGAAGCGGGTGGCAATAACACTACGCTCAACATGAATGGCGGCAGCGCGACGGTCCGGTTAGTTTTCCAGGACGGGAGCGAGGACACGTACGCGTTCCAGGGTCTGCCCAACCAGCCCTCCTGAAACCGGTCGCGCGAGCGGGGGCGACAACCACAACACATACACGATGGCACCGAAAACGTCCCAGGTACGTTCCACATGACGTCGAGTTCGTCCTTCGTTTCACTCCGTCTGTTTCTCAGTCGGTGGTTTCTCGCGGTCGCGCTCGTCGCGCTCGGACTGGCGCTGGTCGGCGGCTACGTCGCCTACGACGCCCACGTCGACGGGGCGGAGACGGTCGTCGAACAGCGCACTGCGGGAACCTGGACCGTCGATAGTACGTTCGACCACGCGGCGACAGTCGAACGCGACGTCGCGGTGTTCTCGGCCGGCGAGCGCCTCGAAAACCGGAACCTCTATTTCACGACCGTCTCGCCGCGGCTCAACGGGACCTACACACTCGGCCACGACAACACCGACGGCGAACCGGCGACCGCCTCGATAGAGCTGTCGGTCGTCATCCGGGCTGTCGAGGAGATCGAGGAGACGGAGGTCGTCCACTGGCAGACGAGGGAGTCCCTGGAAACGCGCGACGTGGAAATCGAGGACGGGAGCGAGGCGTCGACGACCGTTTCGGTCAACCTCTCGACGATCCTCGACCGCATCGAATCCATCCAGCGGGACCTCGGGGCAGAACCGGGCGAGACCGAGGTGTTGCTCGTGGCGGAGACGACCGTCGAAACCGTCCTCGCGGACGAGACGTTCTCGAATTCCCGGACGGAGCGGATCGAGATCGAACCGGGCGAGGCCGTCTACCGGGTCGACACTGCCGTCGAGGGCCAGCGGTCCGACGAGGTAACAGAGCGGGTGACGCGGACGGTCGAACCCTCGGTGCTGGCGCTGTACGGCGGCCCGCTTTTCGCGCTCGTTGGACTGCTCGGCGTCGTCGGCCTCCCGCTGGCGCGCCTGCTCGGCTGGCTGAGCGCCAGCGACGGCGAGCGAGCACGCCACGAGTTCGAGACCGCGCGAGACGATTTCGACCAGTGGATATCGCGCGCCCGGATTCCGGATGCCGGCGGCCGGACGGTCGTCCCTGCCGACACGCTCGCCGACCTGGTGGACATCGCTATCGACAGCGACAGGCGCGTGCTGGAAGACGGCGACCGGTACGCCGTCCTCGTCGACGACGTCGTGTACACGTACACCGCCCCGTCACCCGCCACGGGGGACACCGAACCACTCGGGGAAGGGGACGGAACTGCGGCCCACGCCGCCGGTGGGTCCGGCGTGGCGACTGCCCGCGACGGGACCGACGGTACCCCGACCGCGCGGGATACTACCGGGACGACACAGGACGCCACCGGGACGGCGCAGGGCAACACCGGCACTGCGCAGGACGCAGACGCCAATCCGTCGGACGACGGGACGGGGCCAGAGTCGTTCGACCCGTGACCGACTGGAGAAGGTAAGGAAGACTGTGGACGGCGAGAGAACGGGGAGCGTGCCCGCTATTCGAAGAAGTGGGCCGAAACGTACACCACGATGAATGCGAGACAGTATCCAAGGAAGTGCGCATAGAGGTCGAAAATCCCGCCATCGCCGGTAAAGGTCCGGTAGAACCCGAGAAACGGGAACAGGAGGAGCACGCCCGACCCGATGATGCCGAGTTCCGCGCGCCCACCACCCCAGCCGTCGACGAGACTGCCCCAGTCGGGCGGCCCCGCACAGAGAAGCACCGTGCCGACATAGACCAGCCCGATGCCAGCCGAGATGAGCGTGAGTTCGCTCATCCACGCCCGCGACGGTACCGTGAGGAGCGTGATGAGCGCGAGCATGAAAAACAGGAGCGCTGGTGCGTCGCGTTCGTCGATACTGCTCGACAGATGAACGCTGACGTAACTGACGAAGACGAACGACAACAGCCCGAAGAAGGCCGCATTGATTCCCGAGAAGCCAAACAGGACGCGCTCGCGGGGAAACACCAGCTGCATGCCCGTCAGCGCGAACGGGAACGCGACCAGAAACGTCACGAAGGCCGTTCTGAACAGTCGCCGCCGCCCGCTGACCGCGCTGAGCACGTACGCGACCGGCGCGACGAGCGCGTACGCCACGAGGTTCCCGACCAGATGCGTCCGGTTCAGATGGACGTAGTGGGACGCATACGCCGTCTCGACTGTCGGTGCAGTGACGTCGAGCACGAACTGCTCGCGGACCTCCAGCGGGAGCGTGAAGACGCCCACGAGCGCTATCGGAACGAGAGTCAGTAACGACAGGTCGACGGGATGGAGGACGCGGGGCCACTCACTGCGGACTTGCGGAAGGCTAACCGACTCGCCTGAGGTTTCTGCCACGAGCCACAGTTTTTCCGGGAGCGTATTATATGTTCCCTGGCTATTATCAATCGTGAAATTGGACGGAACCGGGAGTCGCGGCACCGTCCGGCAGAGTCCAGGCGGCCGGACCCCTGAGGGAATCAACCGGGTTCGGTGTGTTCGCCAACCGGAGTGTCGCCCTCGCTCCCGTCACTCGCGCCGTCCCCGCCAGCGGTGGGGCCGCCAGCCAGAAACCGCGATTCGACGTCGGGCGTCGGCATCATACACCGGTCCCGCTTGCCGAACCAGCGGTACCGTCGGCTGGCCACGAAATCGTACAGGCGGTTGCGGAGGCGGGTCGGCAGGAACCGGAACGGCCACAGGAGGCGGTAGCCCCCGCCGAGACGCCTCGCAACCCGGAGTACGGCGTCGGACTTCGTGTACCACTCGCCGTCCTCGACCAGGACGACCGAATCGAGCCGGTCAGTTGCACTGTCACTCTCGGAGAGCAACTGCTCCCCGACCGCTGACTGCAGGGGCGCAAACCGAAAGACGCCCTCCGGGTCCCGGCGGATGACGAACTGGACCCAGCGGTTACAGAGGTTACAGACGCCGTCGAACAGGATGACCGGATGACCGTCCGCGTGGCCGGAACTCATTAGCGGAGGTACGTTCTCGACGTGGTTCAGGATTGTGTTCGGGATGCGTTCATTTCAGAACAATTCTCCGCTTGTGACATATGTGAAAGAGAGTCAAGAACCAGGGATTTCCCATCATTTATGCGTCGCGCTAGAGAGCTACTACATACATGAGCCAAAGGGTGGAAAAGTCGAGGTTACGAGACGGATTTCCAGACCCGACAGAGGCGGAGAACCTCATCTACAACCCGTCGTTCGAACGACTGCGGGTGCTCGCCCGCCACGACGAGACAACGACCGAGTACGGCAGTCCACGCTACGTGAGCGAACAGAAATCGCGGAGCGCGGACCGGACGAAGAACCTCCTCGACGACGACTTCTCGGAGGCCGACTGGCGCGCAATCGAGACGGCCCTGGACGAGGCCAGGGAGCGCAAACTCGTCTGTCTCGACAGGCAGGTCGGGAGCAGGGAGACGTCGTTCACGTGTCGGCTGTACGTCCCCAGGGAGTACGCCCGGATTGCGCTCGCGTGGGGCAAACTCCTCGAACCGGCGGAGCGCGAGCCGGACTTCAGAACACTCCAGTTGCCCGAGTGGGACGAACGCGAGGGGAACCGGCGACGGATTCGCGTTCTGCCCGACACCGGCCTGACGTTCGTACTGGGGAGCGACTACACGGGCGAGGCCAAGAAGTCGTTCCTGCGGCTGTACATGTACCGGGCCAAGGAGCGGGGCGGCCTGGGAATCCACGCCGGGAGCAAGCGCGTCACCATCGAGGACGAGGACGGACCGCGGACGGTCGGGCAGGCGTTTCTCGGGCTGAGTGCGACCGGCAAGTCGACGCTGACGGGACACGGCTGCTGGCTGGACGACCCGGAGAGGACGGAGATGCTCCAGGACGACGTCTGTGCACTCCTGCCCGACGGACAGGTGACCGGCAGCGAGGGCAAGGGACTCTACATCAAGACCGACGGGCTCGACCCGGAGGAACAGCCCGGACTCTACGACGCCGCGACCCACGAGAGCGCGGTGTTCGAGAACGTCTGGGTCGGGTCGGACGGGACGGTCGATTTCGACAACACCAAGCTGACCACGAACGGCAGGGCCGTCATCCAGCGCGACCGGCTCGATTCGGCGAGCGAGGACATCGACCTCGCGGGCATCGACCAGATATTCTTCATCACGCGGAACCCGGTGATGCCGCCCATCGCACGGCTCACCGACCGCCAGGCGGCGGTCGCGTTCATGCTCGGCGAGTCCATCCAGACGAGCGCGGGCGACCCCGACGCTGCCGGCGAGTCGATCCGCGTCGTCGGCACGAACCCGTTCATCATCGGCCCCGAGGGCGAGGAGGGCAACCGGTTTTACGACCTCGTCGCGGCCAACGACGTCGAGTGTTTCGTCATCAACACCGGCCACGTCGGCCCGGCGAACGCCGACATCGGCGTCCGCGAGTCCGTGACGATTCTCGTCAACGCCGCCCGCGGGAGCATCGAATGGGAACACGACGAGACGATGGACCTCGAACTCCCCGCGGCGATGCCGGGACTCAACGTCGAGGCGTTCTACCCCCCCGACCACTACGAGAACTTCGAGAGCGAACTCGAATCACTCCGTGAGGAACGCCGCGAGTACCTCGACCAGTTCGAGACGCTCGCCGAGGAAATCAAAGACGCGGTGTACTGACCGAGGGCTGTGCGTCGCTTCTCCGACGGCCGCACCGAACAGCTTTTGGCTCGGCCGCGGGTCACTCCTCGCCATGGAAGACGCCGCCGACGTCGAAGCGTTCTACGACCAGTTCGAGGAAAGGCTTGGCCTCACCGGCGATTACGAGCACCTCGAACCGGTGCTCCCGGACGTGTCGGGGAAGCGAGTCCTCGACGCCGGCTGCGGGCTCGGGGCCGGCTCGCAGTATCTCGCCGACAGCGGCGCGACAGTCGTGGGGGTCGACCTCTCGAACGAACACGTCGAGGCCGCCCGTGCCGAGTACGGGGCCGACGTCGAGTTCCACAGGATGGACCTGACCGAACCGCTCGACCACTTCGACGACGGGAGTTTCGACCTCGTCGTCTGCGCGCTGGTGCTCGCACACGTCGAGGACTGGGACCAGCCGTTCGCGGAGTTCGCCCGTCTCCTCGGCGGTTCCGGCTCTGTCGTCGTGCACGTCCACCACCCGTTCGTCGACTACCTCGAACTGGAGAGCGACAGCGCCGACAACGTGCTCGGGGAGGCCGCCGAGTACGCCGCTGTCGAGCAGTTCGGCCGGCCGTGGGGACCCGACGGAGCCATCATGCCCATGTACCGGCGGCCGCTCGGGGAGTACCTCCGGCCGGCGCTGGATGCCGGCTTCGTGCTCGCCGAGTTCCTGGAGCCCGGAGCCGGTCCCCACGACACGGAGCGCTACGACCCGGACCGCCCGCCCCGCCACCTTCTCGCGCGGTTCGACCGGTGTGAGTAGGACTGGAGAGCAGGGCCGAAGCCCGGGGCAGGGGTGGGACTGGTGTCCGGACAGGTCAGAAGAACTTGAACAGGTCGTCCCGGCCGGCGTCGTGGAGATGTGCCCGGACGGCCTCGTTGAGTGCCTCGATGTTGCCCCGTTTCGCGCTGATGGGTGCGATACTGTCCTGCCACTGCTGCCAGGGCGGGACGAGCCCGAACCGCTCGCAGAGTTCGTCGAGGCGCTCGTCGGGGTCGTCGACCTTGTCCATCTTGTTGACCGCGATGACGACCGGAATCCCGACGTCCCGGAGGAAGTGGTACATCTCGACGTCGTGGGGGATCGACTCCGGCCCGGTGTGGCGGTCGATGATGTCGACGGCCGCCTTGCCGTCGAGGACGAGAGTTCCCGCGAGGATGTGGTCGGCGTACTCCTCGACGTAGCGGACGACGTCGGTCTTGATTTCCTCGCGGACCTCCTCGGGGACGCCCTTCATGAATCCGAAACCGGGCAGGTCCGTGATGAGGAAGTCCTCGCTCGCCCAGTCGTAGTGGTTGGGTTTGCGCGTGACGCCGGGCCGCTGTCCCGTGTCGAAGTCGTGGCCCGTCAGCTCGCGCATCAGCGTCGACTTGCCGACGTTCGACCGCCCCACGAGGACGACCTCGTGTTCGCGGTCCGGCCGCGTCTCGAACATGCCACTGCTTGCCGGCCAGCGGCGATAAGGCTGTTCAATACGAACGAAGCGGGCTGGTTTACCGACAGCTAGTCGCGGTTGCCCTCGTCGGAGAGGTGCGTACCATCGTCGTTGTACCAGGTCAGCAGGTCGACAATCGCCCACATCGTCCCGAACGCGAGTGGCACGGCCACGAGAGCCGCCATCTCGGGGGGAACTAGCAGGGAGTCCACCGCGACGATGATGATGCTCGTCACGACGAGAACCAGCACTCGCTGAAGGACTGACAGCGACTTGAACCGCCTGTCGAACTCCGTCTCCGGTACTGCGTTACAGAGTCGCCGAAGCCGAGAGAGTCGTTCCGTCGTCATCTGGATCACCATTGTTGGTGGGCTGTGAATCGAACGGTTTGTAAAGCCCACTTTACAGTAAAGTATACTTTACACCCCTACTTAATCCTGTCGGTGTCGGCTCCGGCAGTGTTAACTTAGCGACCGTGCTGATGGGCGACCAAGTCCCCGGAGAGAGTGCTTCGACCGGGACCTACCGCAGGAATCCCCCGCTGTCTCGACTCGGGGGACTCTCAGGGCTCGCTTTGCTCTTGCGGTTCCCTTCGGTCACCGCGCGAGCAGGTGGAGCGCTCGCGGTGCTCCCGCTCCCGCTCGCCGTTCGAGCAAGC
>PXQO01000099.1 GCA_003021285.1 Halobacteriales archaeon QH_2_65_14
GAGGTAGAGCGCGACGAGTTCACGCCGGGCATCGAGCCCCAGGCGACGTGGTGTCCCGGCTGCGGCGACTTCGGCGTCCTGAAGGCGCTGAAGGGCGCCATGGCCGACCTCGGGCATGGCACCTTTCAGCGCCTTCAGCACCGCGAAGTCGCCACAGCCCGGACACCACGTCGGCTGCGGTTCGACGCCGGGTGTGAAGTCGTCCTTGCTCGATTCGTGCTCCTCGTGGATGGCTGAGAATGCTGTCATTGGGTATCACCTGGTGTACGTTCGTCCATGGTCAGTCACCTGCCGCGGGGCGAATCTCCATGTTCCCGCCCGGAAGCTGGCTGTCCTCGATGCTCGCCTCGAAGCCCTCGACGACCTCCCCGGGTTCGAAGGGTTCGCCGTCGTATTTCAGGAGGCTCGACAGCTTCTCCCCGAAGCGGCCGAGTTCCTTCTGGGTGAGACCGCGGAACTGCGCCGTCGCGTTCATCTCCACGACGAGACACTCCTCGACGCTTTCTAAGAACGCCGTGACCTCCATCTCGGGGTAGGGCATCAGGTCGCTGACGCCGAGCGCCTTGACCTCCGTGCCGCGGGCGTTGAGCCGGTCGACGGCCTCGAAGACGGTGTCCTGCTGGCTCCCCCAGACGAGGATGCCCTGTTTCGCACCGGCGGGGCCGTGGTAGGTCTGGTTCGAGGACTCCTTTTCGTCTAAGTCCTCGCGGATGGACCGGAGTTTCTCCAGCCGCCGGTCCATCTGGTGTTTGCGGTTGTCGGGGTCCTCGCTGATGTGACCGACCTCCTGGGACTCGTTGCCGGTCGCCAGGAACCGGCCACCCTCCTGCCCCGGCACCGAACGGGGGTTCACGCCGTTCTCGCCGTCGTAGGCGTAGCGCTTGAACTTGCCGGAGGCGTCGTGAGCCGCCTCGGCGATCTCCTCCTCGCTGAGGACCGCCCCCGGGTCGGGATCGGGTTCGCGGTCGAAGAAACTCGCCGGGACGTTGCGCATCTCGCCGCTGAGCTTCTGGTCGTAGAGGATGATGGCCGGCAGGTGGTAGTCGTAGGCGTACTCGAAGGCCTGTCGCGTCTGTTCGTAGGCCTCGCGGACGTTCCCCGGGGCGAACACGACCCGACAGGAGTCGCCCTGGCTGGTGTACAGGACGTGTTCGAGGTCGGCCTGTTCGGGCTTCGTGGGCATCCCCGTCGAGGGGCCGGCCCGCATCGCCTCCAGCAAGACGACGGGCGTTTCGGTCATCTCTGCCAGCCCCAGCGGTTCGGACATCAGCGCGAACCCGCCGCCCGAGGAGCCCGACATCGCCTTCACGCCGGCGTGAGATGCGCCGATGGCGAGCGAGGCCGCCGCGATCTCGTCTTCGACCTGTTCGGAGATGCCGCCGAACTTCGGCAGGTTCTGGGACATGATGGTGAAGGCGTCGGTCCAGGGCGTCATCGGGTACCCCGAGATGAACCGACAGCCCGAGTCCAGCGCGGCGTAGGCGATGGCGTCGCTTCCAGTCATCAGCGCCTGCTCGCTGTCGTGGTCGCCCGACGGAATCTTCAGGTCGTGCGTGTGGTCGAACTCCTGGGCGCGCTCGTAGGCGGCGTTCAGCGTCTTGATGTTCGCTTCCGCGATGTCGCCACCCATCACCTCCTGCATCAGTTCCTCGAAGTACGACGTGTCGATGCCGAGCAGCGCCGCGGTCACGCCGACTCCGGCCGTGTTGCGCATGACGTCGCGGCCGTACTCGCGGGCGATTCCCCGCAGGTCGACCGGGTAGACGTGCCAGCCGTTCTCCTCGGCTTTCTCCTGGAGGCCGACCTCCTCGACGGCCTCGTCGTCGATGATGCCGGTGTCGTAGACGACGATGCCCCCCTCGTTGAGGTCGTCGAAGTGCTCGTAGAGCGGCTTGAGTTCCTCCTTGCCGTAGTAGGCCTCCTCGTTGGGGTTGCGGGCGAAACTGTCCCCCAGCGCGAGGAGGAAGTTGAACCCGTCACCCCGCGACCTGACCTCGTCGCTTCGAGTCCGTACCTCGACGTACGTGTGACCACCTCTGATTCGCGAGGGGTAGTGTCGGTGCGTGAAGACGTCGAGTCCCGCACGCATCAGCGCCTTCGCGAAGTTCTGACTCGTCGAGTCGATACCGTCACCCGATCCGCCAGCGATCCGCCACATCAGTTCCCCCCCGGTCATCTGTACCACCTCGACTGCGGTATGGGTGCCATATCTGAACGAAGGAGCGCTCCCGACTAAATACTTGTCACACTGTAACAATCAACATGGTTAATCACCAAGAATTCCGCCCCGGCGGGCCGCTCACTTTCTCGTGACGATGCGAAGGACGTCCTCGTCGGCGAGTTCGTGGTCGGGTCCGACCTGCTGTTCGTCGTGTTTCGCGCTCGGGCCGGATACGCGGGCAAAGCGGAACCGTTCGTCGAAACTGCCGCCGAGTTTCTCGCAGGCGTCCGCGACGGTGTCGCCCTCGAAGAGGACGAGCGGTTCGTCGTAGTCGACGCCCCGGCCGGGCTTGTCCATGTAGACCCGGATGAGACCGAGTTCCTCCCAGATGGTCTCCCGGAGGGTATCCAGTCCCTTTCCCTCCTCGGCACTGATGAAGATGGCCGCCTCGGGGTCGATGCCGTGGTCGCGCAACTGCTCGCGGACCGTCGACAGGTAGTCGCGGTCGATGAGGTCGGCCTTGTTGACGGTCACGAGCGAGGGCAGGTAGACGCGGTTGTCGCGGATGCCGTCGATGAGGCGGTCGAGGTCGACCTGCTCGCCGATGGTCACGTCGGCGTTGGCGTAGCCGTGTTCGCGGATGATGCTCGTGATCGTCTCTTCGTTGAGGTCGGGGTCGACGCTCGCGTTGATGGAGATGCCGTCCTTGGCCTTCGGACGGATGGAGACCCGCGGGGGCTTCTGGTCGAGGCGGATGCCGTTCTTGTACAGTTCGTCGAAGAGGCGCTCGTACTGGTCGATCTCGAACACCGAGAGCATGAAGACGACGAGGTCGGCCGTACGGACGACAGACAGCACCTCCTGGCCGTCGCCCCGGCCGCCCGCGGCCCCCTCGATGAGCCCCGGGACGTCGAGCATCTGGATGTTCGCACCCTTGTACTGGAGCATGCCAGGGTTGACGTCGAGGGTGGTGAACTCGTAGGCACCCGTCTCGCTGTCGGCGTTCGTCAGCGCGTTCAGCAGCGTCGACTTGCCGACGCTCGGGAAGCCCACCAGCGCGACTGTCGCGTCGCCGTGTTTCTCGACGGCGTATCCCGGCCCGCCGCCCGACGAGGACTGGCGCTTGGCGAGTTCCTCTTTCTTCTCGGCGAGTTTCGCCTTCAACCGGCCGATGTGCTGTTCGGTGGACTTGTTGTAGGGGGTCTCCTGAATCTCCTCTTGAATCTCCTCGATCTCCTCTTCAAGCCCCATTACCTGACGTTCGTCCGTCGACGGGCAAAAGCGCTTTCGTCCGTGATTGGGGTGCCGGCGTCGGGGAGAACGCCCGTCCGGACAGGAGAGTCCTTGGGCGGTCAACGAGTACGGCCGGCAGCGATTGCTCGGGTCGTGTGCTGTTCTCCGGAGAGAGGTGTTCACACCAGTTCGCCCCGCGCGACGGGGACGACGCTCCCGCCGACCTCGACCTCGACGTCCTCGCCCTCGGCGGTCGCGGCCAGATGCAACAGCGAGGGACGGCCCATCTCGTAGCCCTGTTCGACGCGGACGTCGATGCGGGGCGACCCGAAGAACTCGTGGCGGGCGAGGTAGTCGAACTCCGCGGCAATCGTCCCCACCGTTGCCGCGTCGAGGTCCGCCGCGTCCGTGACGACGGCCAGCTGGTTGCCGGCGTACTTCTCGCGGGCGAAGACGTCCACGATGTGGAATCTGCGAGGCATGCCCGGTGTTTTTCGTCCGGCGTTGAATTTCTCTTCGAAATGGACCTCCCCTGTGCGTGACCGCGACACTCGTGACTTCGACGGAGCCGTCTCTCGGGAGATAGTGACTCAAACTAGAGTTTATCCTTCAAAAAGATACTTGACTGTTCTTTTCTACAGTGTAACATATGCGCCGACGAAAATTCCTCGCTGGCGCGAGTGTCGGGATCGTCGTATCAGTCACCGGGTGTCTCGAAGGCACTCCACTCGTCAACCAAACCGAGGGCAGTGATGGAACAGACGAAGATACATCTGATAATGGAGCAGATGACGAATACGAGTACCAGGCAGTCGAAGGCGAACACGAATTTGACGGAGGAACATTCACAATCAAACAATGGGGGAATCAGGAGCGTCAACTGTACCGTGAGCAGTACAGACTCGAATATTTTGCCAATGCACAACGAGCCGTGAATTATTTCGACAATGAGCCGCTTCCCGAGAAATTACGGACCTTCGTCACAGAGACGGACTTCAATCAGGAACGGCTCTTGTTGATTGCCTTAGAAGGATCAAATCCTGGATACCTTGACCTCATGATTCGGTCGTTCTCACTGAGCGATGAGACGCTCGCTGGGAGAACTGCTGGGTATGCCGAACAACTGTACGGTGGTAGCGGAGGCGCCCAACCAGCGGCGTTTATTCGAGTCACATTCAATGAGAAACCCGTCGAGACAGCTGAGTTTACAATCGTGGAGGGGCAATCTCCCGTTACGACCAACGGCAAATATATCGGTGGCGGCAGAGAAGTTACCCGCGAGGCGAGCACGCAGAACAAGTGAACTGACTCATCACACTGATTGGAGTTTTTGACTACCGGTTATCCCCGATTGGGATTGGTGTCTCGCATAAACTATCGCCACATCACAGACCACATCTATCAAGAATCGCCTGTTAGAACGTCTGTATTTCCGACTAACGCGGTTTTTCGAAAGAGTGTGAGAACGGAAGATTAACGCATGGACACGGTGAGTTCCTGTTCTTCGGCATTCGCATACTGGTAGATTTCCGTTCATAATTTTCAGATGTCAGGAAGGTAATCGGTTCGTTGTTCGGCCTGTTCGCGGTCAGACCGGCGGTCATAGTGCCGGTCGAGAATGTCCTCGCTGGCATTGAGCCGTTCCTTTACTATACGGCGAGGCACGTCCTCTCGACAGTAGTAGGTCACGCGCCCGCTTCGGACATCGTGGGGAGATCGAGCGATTTAACTGTTCTTTTCTACAGTGTAACATATGCGCCGACGAAAATTCTTCGCTGGCGCGAGTGTCGGGATCATCATATCAGTCTCCGGGTGTCTCGAAAGCAATCCACTTGTCGAGCAAACAGGGAACCCTGATGGAACAGACGAAGATACATCTGATGATGGAACAGACGAAGATACATCTGATGATGGAACAGACGAAGATACATCTGATGATGGAGCAGATGACGAATACGAGTACCAGGCAGTGGAAGGCGAACACGAGGTTAGCGGAGGAACATTCACAATCAAACAATTTGGGGAGGATCAGCGTAGCCTACACCGTGATTTTCAGTACGCCCTCGAATACTTCGCCGATGCACAGCGGGCCCTGAACTATTTCGAGAGTGATCCGCTCACAGAAGAATTGCGGGCTTTCATCACGGAGACGGATTTCAGTCAGGAACGACTCTTGTTTATCTGGACAAAGGGAGGAGATCCTGGATACAGTGACGTCATGATTCGGTCATTCTCATTGACCGATGAGACGCTTGCTGGGAGAGCTGCTGCGTATGCCGATAAACTTATCGGCGCTGATTCAGTTTCCTATCCAGCGGCATTTATTCGAGTCACGTTCGATGAGGAACCGGTCGAGACAGCTGAGTTTACACTCGTGGGTGGTGTATATCGTGATGAAGAGAAACATATTGGGAATGGACCCGAATATGCCCGTGAAGCAAGCACACAGAACGAGTAACCGACTCGTTACCTTGCTTGTGGTTTTTGACTACCTGTTGTCCGCAATTGAGATTAGTGTCGCCCATATATCATCGCCACATCACAGACCACATCTATCAAGAATCGCCTGTTAGAACGTCTGTATTTCCGACTAACGCGGTTTTTCGAAAGAGTGTGAGAACGGAAGATTCACGACCGTCGGATTAGAAGTCCGACGCTCTGGTCCGGACTGAGCTACGTGTCCCTATTTCCCCCTCCGAACTTGCTACAAATAGTGATTTGGGTTCGAACTTAGGGGCCTGCTATCGGCAGTGTTAACTTAGCGACCGTGCTGATGGGCGAACAAGTCCCCAGAGAGTGCTTCGACCGGGACCTACCGCAGGAAGCCCCCGAGTCGACCGGTCAGAGGCTTCCATGCAGGTGTTCGGAGTGATTTCGGTAGCTGCTCATTCGCCGTTGTCGTCGCTTCCTCAGTTAACGGTGCCAAAAGAGTCACAACAACCACTATCACGCGGTTTCGATGCTTCGCTGTGCCCAGGATTCGGCGACGGCAAACGAGAGCGTACTCGCCAGTCCGAGCAGGGTACCTCCCGAGAGCATGAACGCGAGAAACTCAAGGGAGGCTTCGCCCAGGAAGAAGCCGCTCACGCCGTGGAGGACGGCAGCGATAGCGACGACGTAGAAGGGGGCGTTGAGGTACCGCCAGCGGAACTCGCCGGTGAGATACTCGTCGGTGACGCGCCCGAGACTGCTCATCACGCCCGCCGCGGCGAACCACTGGATGGCACCGAACAGGAGCGCGGCGATGACCTCGATGACCCCGAGCGCGTCCGGGCTGGCGGCCCGGGTCTCCTCCAGGGTCTGGACGCCGTTGACGCCGCCGATGGCCATCAGCGCCGCGGCGACGACGGAGGTGATGAGCGTCACCCGGCCGGTAAACAGCGCCGTCCGCGTGCGCTCGACGGTCTGATCGAGCCACTGCATCACGCCGAACCCCCGAGCGAGCAGGTACAGGCCGAGCAGGCCCGAGGCGAGGCCGAACACGGTCCCCGGCAGGTTGAGCAGGTTCGCCAGAATCGTCAGCGGATAGATGAGCAGGAGGATACCCAGCGGCACGAGCAACGTCCCGCGCGTCTCCGGGTCGTCGAGCACCTGCTTGATGGTGTAGTACATCGATTCGAGGTCCTGTGCCTGCCGGACGACGACTCGCCGGACGCCGTCGATCTGGACGCGCGAGCGGATGACGGGCAGGACCGACTCGTCCTGTGCGCCGTCGGTGACGACGACGGCCCGGACGTCCTCGCCGGTAGCGAGTTCCGCCAGCACCCGGTCGACCTCCTCGCCGACCCTCCGGTTGGCCTCCACCTCGCGGCCGTCCACGCCGGCGACCGCCGCGACCTCGACTGTCTCGTCGCGGATGGTCTCGGCCAGGTGCAGCCCCTCGAACAGGACGTTCACGTCGCTGTCCTCGGGGTCGGCGGTGGCGAGCGCGACCGCGGCCTGTCGGACGGATTCCCGGCCGATGACCGGCGTCTCCGTCCCGGTCTTGCGGCCGAGGTCGTCGTCGAGGTCGACGCACAGCACCAGCAGCATTTGTCCGAGGGTATGCTTCCATCCTATAACTGCTTTCGGGAGGGTGCCTGGCAGAGACCCCCTCCCCCCGTTCTCGAAGGTCCGTCTTTCGCTGTCTCGGTGCCCGAGCAGTCGATTATCCCGCCGACGGTACCCTCACCGTGATCTCCGTTCGGCCTGTTCGTCCTCGGAGCCCCTCTCGACGAGCGCGGTCAGGATTGCCAGCTCCTGTTGCAGGGACTCGTCGCCGATGGCCGCTATCTCCTCCTCGAAGTAGTCCGAGAAGCTCGCAAACCGGTCCGCGTAGACCGGGGACACCTGGATATCCGTCGACTGACGCTCCCACTGGCCGAGACGCGGATTCTCCCCGCTCTCGATTCCATCCTCGGGGTGGTCGGGCTCGTCACCGTCGAGTTTCGCCCGCTCGTAGGCGATCCAGTTCTGCGAGAGTTCCGCGTACCGCGCCAGCGCCACGGCCTTGCGGATGCCGTCGTTCTCGAAGTACTCGGGTTCCCGGTGGTCGAACTGGACGGTCTCGGTCGTCGCGTGCTCCTCGCCGTCGCTGGTCTCGTAGGAAGCCGTCAGTTCGACGGCATCCCCGGCCCCGACGTCGGCGAGTTTCAGCAGGATAACACCCCCTTTCGTCCGCCCGTCCTCGGTCTTCGAGGGGAACAGCGTTTTCACGTGCATGATGTCGCCGTCGAGCGCGTCGTCGGAGGGGGTTCCGTACACTTCCTGGATTTCGTAGCCCTCGGTTTCGACCGACAGCGAGAGGTCGAACACCAGCGGCGTCACCATGTAGTCGAAGCCCTCGTCCATGCGTTCGGTGAACTGCGCCCCGGAGTGCACCGAGTAGTAGTTCGCACCACGGACGTCAGTGATGGCGTCGACCAGTTGCGCGTTGAAGTCGACGCCGACGCCGACGAACGTCGAGTGGATGCCCTCGTCGGCGTGATCGGAGAGCTGTCCGCCGAGCACCCCGGTGCTGGTCCCCTCCCGGTTGGGCATCGCGTCGGTCACGTAGACCACGCGGGTCTCCCTGTCCGATTCGTCGGCGTACTCGCTGACCATCGACTCGGCCTTGCTCATCCCCGCGTCGAGGTTCGTCCCGCCGCCAGCACGCAGGCTCTCCACCTGCTCGCGCAGTTCCGACATGTCGCGTTCGTCGACCCGCCGTAGCGGTGCGACCGTCCGGGCATTATTGTCGAACGACACGATACCGACCCGGTCGGGGCCGTCGAGCTGGTCGACCAGCGTTCCGACCGCGTCGCGCGCGGCGGCCATCTTCTGTCGCTGTTCGGTCTCGACGCGCTCGCCGTCGCTGTCGTAGTAGTACGAGTCGAACGGGGACTCCATCGACCCCGACACGTCGACCACGACCACGAGGTTCAGGTCCTTCCGCTCGAAGTCCGACTTCTCGATCCCCGAGTTGAGCCCGACGGTGAGGTACTGCTCGGCCTCGCCCGAGAGCGGGTCCGCCGACACCGCCTGGCTGTAGCTCGGGCAGAACAGCGCCTCGCAGCGCTCGCTCGCGCCGGTGTCGAAGTAGTACTCCTTGTAGACCCCTTCGGTCGTCACGTCGGCCGCGAGGGGCAGGTACCCCTCTTCGACGTTGTCCCTGAAGTTGTTGATGTCGCTCGCTCCGCCGACCGAGTAGCCGATCTGTTCGCCATCGTCCTCCGACGCGAAGGCGCTACCCCCATCCGCGTCGCCGGAATCGCTCCCGCCGGTAAAGCTATCATCTCCGCCCCCTGCATCGGTTGAATCAGCCCCGACCTCCTCGACAGTGTCGTCCCCATTGCCGATTCCGTTGTCGCCGTCGTCGCCGAACGGCGCACCGAGACAGCCAGCGAGCAACACCAGCATCGCAACCATGCCAATTAGTAACACAGTTCGCATATTCGTGACATCAGTAGATAAATTATTAAATCCCGAACAATACTCAAAGAGTTGTTTGAACCATCGATACTCAAAACGAATTTTGAGCTATCGGCGTCCCGTTGGCGAGTGAGGCGGTGTCTTCGGCGGTGTACGTCGCCCGCTCTGTTTCGCGGGAGAGACGGGAGTCCCGTGACAGTACCAGTGGTGCTGACAGTCCACCGGCGTCACAGACGAGCATCGCCGATGGCGGGAAAATATTCATTTGGCGGGGCGTCGACGTTCCGGGTATGAGCGACGACTGCATCTTCTGCCAGATAGTCGAGGGAGAGATTCCGAGCTACACCGTCTACGAGGACGAGACGACGTTCGCGTTCCTGGACGCGAACCCGCTCGCGCCGGGACACGCGCTGGTCATCCCGAAGGACCACTACGAGCGCCTGGGCGACGTACCCGCCCCATCAACAACGGCGAGGAGGCCGGACAGGAGGTTCCCCACGCCCACTGGCACATCGTCCCCCGCTTCCCCGACGACGGCGGCCGCCCCATCCACTCCCTGTTCGGCGGTGCGGACCTCTCCGACGAGGAGATGGAAGGCGTCGCCGAGCGCATCCGCGAGAATCAGTGATACCGATGCTGTGGCCTGCTCGTCAGTCCAGCCCAACACCGCAGGTGCTTTGACTCGGGGGGCGCGAGTGCGGGGTATGGACCTGACGTTCGACGGGGAACGCGTTCGCGCAGGCAACGAGGCACGCGAACGCTTCTACGATTCGCGGGGGTACGGCACCCCGCGCGACGGGGGCATCGAACTCGCCCCGGTGGAGGTCGCACACCTCCTCTTCCGTGGCGACGTCGAGACGGTCGTCGACAGGCGTCCCCGCCCCCAGCGGACTGCCGACGGCCGCCTCGACTTCCACGCGTTTCTCGCCTCGACTGCCGTTTCCGAAGTCGACTTCTTCGTCTACAAGGAACTGCGCGACCGCGGGTTCTACCTCTCGCCTGCCCGCGACGGCGAATCAGCGCCAGATACACCGTCGGGAGGCGAGAGGGCGGGTGAGTTCGTCGTCTATCCCCGGGGGAACGGGCCGTGGGACGACGCGGTCGCCTACCGCGTTCGCGCAGTCAGCGAGCGGGCGGACATCGCTGCCCGGACGCTCCAGCGTATTGCGCGCGGCCCGGACGGGAACCGGGGAACGAACGAGGGAGCGGACGGGGGAGCGGACGACGGCACGGGGGTCCTCGCGGTGGTCGACGAGGAGAGCGAGGTGACGTATCTCGAACTCGACGAGCCCACCATTGCGGGGTCGACCTACCACGACCTGCCGACGGTACGTGGCAGACTGCTCTCCGACCGCGTTCTGGTGGCGGACCCGCCGGCCGCCCTCCACGACCGGGCGTTCTACGGCCAGCGTCTCGACCGCGACGAGGGGCCGGTCCAGCTATCGCTCGTCGAGGCCGCCCACCTGGCCGGTCGCGGCCTGCTCGACCTCGACGACGTCGGCCCCGACGGGGGCGAGCGGGCAATCCTCGACCGCGGCCGGGAGGTCGAGGGCGAGCGGTTCGACCGCCGGTTGCGCGTCTACAGCGCGCTCCGGACGGCGGGTGTCGTCCCCAAGACCGGGTTCAAGTTCGGTGCGGACTTCCGGACCTACGCCGATATCGAGTCCGTCGACGACCTGGGCCATTCGGAGTTTCTCGTGCGGGTGCTTCCCCGGGACCGTTCGTTCGCCCCGCGCGACCTGGCGCTCGACGTTCGTCTCGCGCACGGCGTCCGCAAGCGCATGCTGTTCGCACTCACCGACGAGGACGGCATCGACTGGCTCTCAGTCCGGCGGCTGACACCCTGAGCGGCGAGTGTCTCACCCGTCCAGTTCCTTCCCGAAGACGTACGAGTCCGTGTCGATGTTCTCGTCGTAGAACGTATCCTTCTGGTGGTAGCCGGCCGCCTCGTAAAAACTGATCGCCCGGTCGTTCTCGGCCATGACGCCCAGACTGATCCGTTTCCGGCCCCGCTCGGCCACCTTCCGCTCGAAGTGGTCGAGCAGTTGCCGTCCGACGCCGTCCCTCCACCGCTCGGGGTGGACGTACACCCGGTTCAGGTTGAACGTCCCCGGTGACTCCTCGTCGGGCCTGCCGGAGACGAAACCCACGACACTCGCGCCGGCGTCTGCGACGTCGAACACCCGCTCGGGCGCGTCGACGAGCGTTCGGAACGCCTCGGCGTCGTAGTAGGCCTCGAGGAACGCCTCGGTCGTCTCCTCCCCGATTATCGGCGCGTGGGCCTCGTACCACGCCCGCTCTGCCACGTCCTGCACGTCCGCGATGTCCTCTCTGGTCGCCGGTCGGATGTCGACGTTCATCACCGGGGACGTTGGCGCGACGCGGGAAAAAGTGTTTTTGAACTCCCGCTGTAGGTTCCCGTGGTAGGTCCCCGCGTGGACCGCCGCCGACCGTAACCGGGTTGGGTCTCCGCTGTGAGTGCCCGCAGGACGTCGAGGCGTATCTCGTGTGCACGCCGAACACGTCTGCGGGCGTCTCGACCATGGCTTCCCTCGCTACCCCCGGCGGTCGACGTCGAACTCGAAGTCCAGTTCGTCGAGTTTCGTTTCCCACTCCTCGCGTTTCTCCTGGTGGTCTTCGAGGAACTCCTCCATGAGCCGGGCGGCCTGCTCCTTGCAGTCGCCACAGAGGCGCTCGCCGCCGACGCACTCGTCGTAGACTTCCTTGGCGAACTCGTCGTCGCCGGCAAGCAGGTAGGCGTACAGCTCGTAGACGGGACACTCGTCGGCCCGCCCGCCGAGTTCGCGCTGTTTCTCGGCGGTCTCCCGGCCGCCGGTCGTCGCCGCTTTGACCTTTTCGTAGCCGGTCTCGGGGTCGTCGAGCAGGCTGATGTGCGACTCGGGCACCGAGGAGGACATCTTGCCGCCGGTGAGTCCGGTCATGAACCGGTGGTAGATCGAGGACGGCGGGAGGAAGCCGTAGCCGCCGTGGTCCAGTTCGACCTCGCGTGCGACTGCTTCGGCCTCCTCCCGGGTGAGGTCGAACGCGTCGACGTGTTCGTCGTAGACGCGTTTTTCGCCCTCGACGGCTTCGATGAGCGCCTCGAACGCCGCTTCGGTGGCGTTGCGGTCGACGATGCGGACCCGCGGCCCGAGGGGCTCCTTGCCCGCCTCGCGCAACATCGTGATGGTGCTGTCGAGCGTCGTCGCCTCGACGTCGGTCGCGCCGGGTTCGCGTTCGCTCTCTAGCATGTTGGCGGCGTCGACACACCGGACCGTCTCGTCGGGGTGGCGGTCCGAGAGCGTCTCGTAGGCGTAGGCGATGAGCGAGCGCTCGGCGTCGTCGGCCTCGAAGCTGGCGTAGGCCTCGGTCACGCCGAAAAACTGGACCCGGGCGGCGAGGTCGCGGGCCAGCCGCATGTGGGGGTCCTGGTCGGGCCCCACCGGGATGACCGTCGGCTTTGGCTCGTCGAGTTGCGGGTAGAGGATGTCGGCCATCTGCGTGACGACCGACTGCATGTGCGAGACGTCGGTCTCGCCGTCGAAGTCGTAGATTGCCGCGAGTTCCGAGAAGTTCGCCTCGATGCCCAGCTCGAAGGCCAGGTCCTGGACCTCGCGGTTGGTCGACTGCCGGTACAGCGTCCCCTCGTGGGGGTCGAACCCGAGCGCGAGCAGCGAGAGAACGTAGTTGCGGGTGTGCTCGTCTATCTCGTCCCACGAGAGCCCGCGGGCGCTGTGGGCTTCGAGGTCGGCGATGAGCCCGTACGCGTCCGCGCCCTGCTGTTGGTGCCAGATGATCTCGTCGAAGACGAGTTTGTGTCCGATGTGGGGGTCGCCCGTGGGCATGAACCCCGAGAGCACAGCGAAGGGGTCGTCGTCGCGCATGGCCCGCGCGATGGCGCGGTAATCGCGGTGGCCGAAGATGACCCCGCGGCGCATCAGGTAGTGCGGAGTGGGCACCTCGTCGAGCACCTCGTCGAACGTCTCGATGCCGAACTGATCGAACAGCTTCCGGTAGTCCGAGACGGTCGAGGACCCCCACGGGTCGAGCGTGACGTCATCCGCTCCCGCCACGCCGCCGTCCGTCTCGACGGGAGTCTCGTTCGCCGGGCCGTCGGTGTCGACCGGAGACGCGTCGGTAGCGTCGGTCGACTCGGGGGGTTCGGTTCCATCACCGGCGTCTCGCTCTCCTGAATCGTGTGTCATCGATTACCGGTGTATCACACCGACACGCGCAAAAAGCGTTCGCTTCTGGGGAGTGGGTCGCTTCAGCGCTGTTACCGCTGTCAGTCGTTTTCTTCGTCGGACCTGCTACTCCCGGTCCCCAGCATACCGAATCACGGTTCTTTTATACTACTCGTGTATATTACCGAGTAATGAGACGACGGAGATTCATCACGGCACTGGGAACCGGGACAGTCGCGGCAGTCGCAGGCTGTCTCGGTGACGATGACGACGATGGGTCGAGCGACGACAGTTCGATGAACGACAGTGCGACCGACGACGACAGTTCGATGAACGACAGTTCGACCGATGACGACGGCTCGACGGACGATGGCGGGACCTCGACGCGCCGTCGATCAGTCCCGGCGAGTGGGTCAAACAGGAGTTCGAGTCGGAGTTCGACGCCACGCTCGTCTGGCAGTCGCCGCCCGGCGAGATAAACCACTACATCGAGCGTCGGAACCAGGGAGTCGGCATCGACGCCGACCTGTACCTGGGGCTCAACACCGACGAACTCGTCCGTGTCGACGAGACGGTCGACGGCGACCTGTTCGCCGAGGCCGGCGACGTCGCTGGAGTTGACGACGTCAGGGAGGGACTCGACATCGACCCCGACGGGCGCGCCATCCCGTTCAACACCGGCTACATCTGCCCGGTCTACGACAGCACGGAAATCGAGGCCCCCGAGACGTTCGAGGGACTCACCGACGAGGAGTACCGGGGCGACCTCATCACCCAGAACCCCGGCACCTCGACGACGGGGCGGGCGTTCATGCTCCATACCGTCCACAAGTTCGACGAGGACGGCTACCTCGACTACTGGGCGGACCTGCAGGACAACGACGTCCGGGTGCTCGGCTCCTGGAGCGACGCCTACAGCGCGTGGTCGGAAGGCGAGGCACCGATGGTTATCTCCTTCTCGACCGACCAGGTGTTCGCCGCCCAGGAGGGTGCCGACCTGGCCGAACACCAGATTCGCTTCCTCGACGACGAGGCGTACGCCAACCCCGAGGGGATGGCCGCCTTCGCGGACGCCAACGAACCGGACCTGGCCCGCGAGTTCATGGAGTTCATCCTCCAGCCCGACGTCCAGGGCGAAATCGCCGAGCAAAACGTCGTATTCCCGGCGACCGACAACGCCAACCTCCCCGAGGACTACGACGAACTCGCCCACGAGCCGCCACAACCAGTCACCTTCACGTACGAGGAACTCCAGGGGTCGATTAGTGAGTGGATCGAGGACTGGGAGCGACAGTTCGCCGGCAACTGAGCGTCGACTCCGCGCCGACGGCGGTCGCCCGCCCAACGACGATAGCCAGTCGCCGGTTGTCGTAAGCGACGGCCAGCCCCAGGCGGGAGACGAGGCGGACGCAGGGAAGCAGGGTGGTGGCCGGCTGTTCGCCCCTGGGGATGGTCGGCCCATCCGCGACCGCCTCGAACGGCGCGCGCTCGCCATCTTCGGTACCGTCACCGTCGTCCTGTTGCTCGGGATGTTCTACTACCCGGTGGCGACGGTATTCGTGGAGGCGGTCGTCATCGACGGCAGTGCGACGCTGAGCGTGTTCGTGGACGTCCTCACCGACCCGTTTTACTTCAGCGATCTGGCGCGGCTGCTGTCGGGGGAACCGCCGGGCGACGTGCTCGACGATTTCCTCTCGTCGGACCGCAGGCTCGGCATCGTCGGGTTCACCGCCTACCAGGCCGCGCTGTCGACGGTCGCGAGCGTCCTCCTCGGCCTTCCGGCGGCGTACGTCCTCGCACGCTACGAGTTTCCCGGCCGCCGGACCCTCCGGTCGCTGACCATCCTCCCGTTCGTGTTGCCCTCGATCATGGTCGCGGTGGGGTTCGTCGCGGCGTTCGGAAGCACGAGTCCGATGAACCGGGCGCTCGCCGCCGTCGGGCTGCCGAAACTCGATTTCGTGTTCACGCTGGAGGCCATCATCATCGCGCACGCCTTCTACAACGCGCCGCTGGTCGCGCGCATCATGACCGCCGCCTGGGAGTCCGTCGACGCCAGCGCCGTCGAGACGGCCCGGAGCCTCGGGGCGGGCCGGTTCCGCGCGTTTCTGGACGTGGTCGCGCCACAGCTGTACCCTTCGGTGCTGATGGGGGCGGCGCTCACGTTCGTGTTCACGTTCGGGACCTTCCCCATCGTCCTCGCGCTCGGCGGCTTCGAGTACGCCACCGTCGAGGTGTTCGTCTACAGGCTGGTGCAGGACCTGAACTACACCGAGGCGGCCGCGCTGGCGCTCGTCGAACTCGCCATCTCCCTTTCCATTCTGTACGCCTACCTGCGCTACGAGGCACGCCAGTCGGTGCAATCCCGGGGTGCCCGCCCGCTCCCCCGCAAGCCGCTCTCTCCCCCGTCGCTGTCGGCTCGCGACCTGCTTTCGCGGGTCACCATCGCGGCCTATGCGGTCGTCGCGGCCGTCTTCTTCGTCGTCCCGATTGCGACCATGGTGTACGCGAGTTTCTCGGGTCCCGGCGGGCTGACGCTCTCGAACTACGAGTTCTTGCTCGAACGCCAGGCCCAGGGGGCGGCGTTCCAGGTCCAGCCCTGGCCCGCGGTCCGGAACTCGCTGGTCTTCGGCGTCGCGTCGCTGCTCGTGGCCCTCCCGATGGGCGTCGTCGTCGCCGTCCTGACCACGCGCCGGTACCGCGGCCGGAAGCTGGTCGACGTCGTCGCGATGGCACCGCTCGCGGTGTCGGGCATCGTCGTCGGCATCGGCCTGCTCCGCGGGCTGGTGTTCGGCGTCGAAATCAGCGGGACGCGCATCGCCATCGGCGGGGCAGCCGCAATCGTCGCCGCCCACGCGGTCGCCGGCTACCCGTTCGTCGTCAGGACGGTCGCCCCCGGGCTGGAGACGCTCGACCGGCAACTCGTCGAGTCAGCCCGCGCGCTCGGTGCGTCGCGCGTCCGGGCACTCCTCGACGTCGAGTTGCCGCTGGTCTGGCCCGGCGTCGTCGCGGGTGCGGCCTTCGCCTTTGCCATCTCCATCGGCGAGTTCTCCTCGACGGTCATCCTCGCGACGGGGACCGACCAGTACACCATGCCGGTCGCAATCGAGCGGTTCATCGGTCGCCGGCTCGGCCCTGCCACCGCGATGGGCGTCGTGTTGCTCGTCGTCACGAGCGCGAGTTTCGTCGTCATCGACCGCCTCGGGGGTGAGAGCCGTGGTCTCTGATCCGGCGGTCGAACTCGACGGCGTCACCAAGCGCTACGAGACGACCACGGCCGTCGCTGACCTCTCGTTTGCCGTCTCCGAGGGGGAGTTTTTCACGCTGGTCGGCCCCTCGGGCTGCGGGAAGACGACGACGCTCCGGCTCCTGGGCGGGTTCGAGTCGCCCACGGCCGGCTCGATACGGCTCCACGGCGTGGACGTCGCGGACGTCCCCCCGGAGGACCGTCACGTCGGCGTCGTCTTCCAGAACTACGCGCTGTTCCCGCACATGACCGTCGGGGAGAACGTCGCCTACGGGCTGAAGTTCTCGTCCCCGCCGGGCGACGTGACCGGCGAGGAACGCGTCGCCGACCTGCTCGAACTGGTCGACCTCGGGGGAATGGAGGAGCGGAACCCGCGGGAACTGTCCGGCGGCCAAAAACAGCGGGTAGCGATGGCCCGGGCGCTCGCGCCGGGACCGGACGTGCTGTTGCTCGACGAGACCCACGACCAGGAGGAGGCGCTGGCGATCTCGGACAGGGTAGCCGTCATGCACGACGGCCGAATCGACCAGGTCGGCACCCCCCGGGACGTCTACCCCCGGCCCGAAACCCGTTTTGTCGCCGAATTCGTCGGCGACAACAACGTCCTCTCCGGGACCGTCACGGCGATGCGAACGGACGGCGGCGGCGGCCGGGTCGCCGACGTCGATCTCGGGCCGACGACGGTCGCCGTGCGCGTCGACGGCAACCCCGCGGTCTCGACGGGCGAGACGCTCGTGTTCTGCGTCCGGCCCGAACATCTCACCGTCGACGGCACGACGAACCAGCTCGTGACGACCGTCGGGAGCGTCGAGTTCCTCGGGGGAACCACCCGCGTCCACCTCGACTGGAACGGGCGCGAACTCCTCGCCCGGACCCGGACGGCACTCGACGGGACCGTCACTGTCGGCTTCGACCCGGCCGATGCCCACGTCGTCGGGTGACTATCCGCCTCTCCTCGGCGCGGCGTCTCGACGCGACAGAACCGACCGTTTACCCGTGGGCTTACTAACGAAGCCTTCGAGGGGACTTCGGGTACGACGCCGAGGCAACGGTCGGGAAGCCGGTGGACGAACTCGTCGTCCCGCCCGAGAAACTGGCGGAGGCCCGGGACATCGACGAACGCGTCAAAAACGGGGAACTGCTCGACATCGAGGTCCGCCGCCCCACGGCCGAGGGCGACCGCTAGTTCAACTTCCGGAACATCGCCGTCCCCGGGGCGAACGTCGTCGACGGGTACGCGGTCTATGCCGACATCCACGAACGCATCGAGACGACAATCCAGGACACCCTGGTGCTCGCCAGGCAGGGCGACACGGTCGACGAGCTACGCTGATACGGACGTTCGTGATTCTTTACCGCCATGCAGTCACACATTTCCCGTTTCAGCCGCCGAAACAGGCGATAATTTCTGGTCAGGCCGAAAATAGTCACGAACGTCCGTATGAATCGACCTCGACGAGGCCGCCCGCGAGTGGTGGGACGGCGTCGGGACGGCCGATGCCAGCCTCGACGTCCGCGACGAGATGGCGGTCCGGGCCGGCCCCGACCGGCTGGTCGTCGTTGCCGAGCCGTAGCTGTATTGACCCGTTTGCCCCCCTTCGATATCGGGAAGACATTTAGGTGCTGGCGGGACGTACGGACGGTAGGCGAGTCACATGCCAGGGTACACAGTCGAGATTCCGGAGGGGCGCGAGCGCGGCATCCGCGTCACCTGCCAGGACCACGACGAATCAGAGGAGTTCCAGCCCGGCTATCGAACCGTCGCCTTCCACTGCCCCAAGTGTGGGTACGAAGTCGAGGTCACACTTCACGACCTCCACGAGTGGCGCGACCTCGGGGAACAGTGTTGACGACCGACGGCGGCCGCCGCGTCGTCCACAACCACGGCCACGGCGGGCCGGTATCACCCTCTCGTGGGGCTGTGCCCTGCGGGTCGCCCGGATTCTCACGGAGCAGGTGCCAGCGGACGGACGAGGAGTGACTCCACGGCGGTACATAATCACAACAACCACTATGACGCCGTGCTGACCCACGTCCGGGAGATGCTGGCGCAGCGACTCTAGGGCCGAAACCGTCGCTCGCCTCGGTCCGAGCCACAAACAGTTTACGGGTGAACGTTCCATATCAGCGTAATGAACCAGCAGCGCAAGCAGAAGGGGAAACGATACGCGAAGATTGCGGCCGTGGTGGTTCTCGGCCTCGTTTTACTCGTGGGGCTGTTGTTCCTCCTCGGAGTACTGGGGATTCCGGACGCCGGACTGGAGGACAACAGCTGGGGCGAGGTCGGCGACGAGCGCATCGAGGTGATAACGACCGTCTGGCTGGACAACCCCAACCCCGTCGGCATCGGCGGCGACGCGGACGCCGAGTACGAAATCGAACTCCAGAACGTCCATCTGGCGGAGGGCGAGGGAACGGGACTGGGCGTCCCGGCCGGCCAGAGCGCGCAGGAACTGCGGACCGACCTGTTTTACAACCAGCTTCCCGTCTGGTGGCACAACCACCTGACCAACGGCGAGGTGAGCGACCTGCAGGTCAACGCGACGGTCCACACCTCGGTCGGCCCGCTCTCCGGGTCGCCATCGGGCAGTTACGAGGACACCATCGAGACCGACATCGAGGGCGCGCTCGACGACGGCTTCTCCGAGTTCGAGGGGACCTACAGCGGGTCAGGAAGCGACCTGCGCCTCCCCGACGGGACGGCCATCGAGCCGACTGTCGAGGTCGAGAACGTGACGACGCAGTGGGGCGAGGTGACCGAATCCGAGACGGAGATCGTCGTCACCGCCGAGATACACAACCCCAACGTCTATCCGATTCCGACCCCGGCGTTCGCTGGACACGTGAAGATGAACGACATCCGCGTCGCCGACTGGCAGGCCGACGAGGTAGAGGTACTCGACGCCGAGGACGACGCACTAATTCCCGGCGGCGAGACCGAAGAGCGGACGTTCGTCGCCGTGATGGACAACCAGCGCGTCCCCGAGTGGTTCGCAACTCACGTCGACCGCGACGAGCGCAGTGACGTCGAGATCGCCGGCCAGTTCGCCCTCGAAATCAGCGGAAGCGAGGTGACGATGCCCAACTCGGAGGAGGCTATCTCGTGTCAGTACCATCTGACAACGGCCATCTTCGTCGACCAGGAGGCCGACATGCAGTTCGAGCAGTGCGGCGTCTCGCCGCTTGAGATGACGAACGCCGAACTCGAACGGGCCGGCGCGACGCTCGACCTCACCGAGACCGACTGGTGGCAGGACCTCGACGGCGGGCTTCCGGGTGACGATGGAAGCGATGGCGGCGACGACGATGGCCTGCCGGGTGGCGACGACGGCGACGACGGCGACGACGATGACGGGACGCTTCCCTGACCGCGGGAAATAGCAGGACTTTACCCCACGAGGACCCGACGGGGGACCAATGAGCGATGCCCGGCCGTCAGGGGAACTCGGCGTGCTCGCGGATACCCGCTTCTGGACAGCGATTGCCGTCGCTACGTCCGTTCTCCTCGTTCTCGTCGCGTTTCTCGTTCTGGACGGCACCGCACGATGGCTCCTGGCCGGTATCGCCGTGCTGGACCTCGTGGTCACGCCGGTCGTGACGCGACGGACGCTCGAACGTGCCGCGGGGAGGGACCGATGACGGCCGACGTCGAGACGCTACGGACGGTCGCGGCCTACCAGTTCGGACAGGGTGCCGGCGAGGCCCTGTTTCCCCACGACGAGGAACGGACGATCACGAGAACCAGTTCGGGCCGGCCACGACAGGTTCGCGTCGAGAGTGGGCGCGTGGCCACCTACGGGACCGACGGCCGGTTCCGACTCGGTATCGAGGGCGGGCGACGGCTCCACGACGCTCTCCCCGACGGAGCGTACCGGGTCGCCGTCGGCGACGAGAGCGAACCGTTCGTCCGCGACGGGCGCAACGCGTTCGCCAAGTTCGTCTCGACCGCCGACGACGGCATCCGACCCCGCGACGAGGTGCTTGTCGTCCACACCGACGGACGGCTGCTCGCCGTCGGCCGCGCGGAACTCCCCGGCGAGGCGATGCTGGCGTTCGAGACGGGGATGGCGGTCAAGGTCCGCGAGAGCGCCAGCGCCCCTGAGTGACGAGTCGTTTTGTCTGCTCCGTGTGTATCCTGATCTCCATACGAAATCAGGGGGGTCCGGGGAGGGTCGCCGCCCGCGTTACTCCGGGAGCGGGAACCGTCGTTCGCGTTCCTCCCGGACGGCGTCGGGGGGTATCGTCCGGCCGTCGACCTCGACGGGTTCGCCGTCGGCGAGGCGGCCGAAGGCCGGCCCCTCCGGGACGCCGAGCGTTCGCGCCCGCTCCGGGACGAACTCCCGTTGTCGGGCGACGACCGCGTCCTCGCGGCGGTCGACGCTATCATAGCGCCGTTCGAGGATCGGTAGCAGGGCGGCGACGACCGCCTCGCGGTCCGCTTTCGACGCGAGGACGACGGGACCAGTCGGACGCGTTCCGCCCTGATCGGTCCCGAACGCGAGCGTCGTCTCGACGAGCGCGTCGTAGGTCGCCCCGCGGTCGATGCCACGGACCTCGTCGAGCAACGCCGCCGGGAGGTCGACGACGGCGAACTCCCCGACCTCGTCCGCGTCGCGTGCCCGGTCGCCAAAACGGAGTCCCTCGTCGACGGGCAGGACGTCCGCCTCGACGGCCGCGACGAACCCGAGGTCGACGCCGTCGGTCTCCCGGACCCAGGTCTCGCTCACGGCGCGGTAGTCGAGCCCTGCAATCGCCTCCCCGAGGGCCGGCCGGTCGCCGTCGACCAGCGCGTAGGCGGCGTCGCTCGCCTCGAACGCCGCTTCGAGGACCGCCCGACACTCCGGCGTATCCAGGTCGCCCAGCGCGTCGAGTCCCCAGTCGGCCGCGACGTGGCCGACTGCCCAGTCCGTTTCCCGGACGACGCGCTCGAACCGCGGGGCGTAGTGGCCGCCGCCGAAACCGACCAGTTGCCGGCGACCCCACTCGTCGCCTCCCGTCGGATCATCCGGGGCGTCCGGGGAGCCGTCGGCCTCTCGCGGCCGGTCGGAATCGTCAATCTCGGCCGGGCGGTGTGGGTCGATGCCGCGGAGGTCGAGAATCGCCCGGGCGACGGCCCGTGCGGCTTCGGGGTCGTCCCACTGCGGTTCGGCGCTCCCGACCTCGACGAACATCGACGGCGCGCCGACGTCGGTGGGGCCGTGGTGGGTACACTCCATGCCGACCTCGTAGCCCTCGGGCGCGTGGTCCGCGAGCGACGCGAGGACCGCGGCGTGGGCGTTCGGACAGGCCTGCGAGAGGTCGTTGTCCTCGCCGCCGTGGTCCGCAGGCCCGAAGTTCCCGGTGTGATGGGCGGTCAACAGCGCACCGGTCTCCCCCGAGTGGCGCGAGGCGAACACGAGCAGGGTCGGGTCGTCGAACGCCGCCGCCGGCCGTTCGAGGTCGAGATGGAGGTCGTCGAACTCCCGCAGTTGTGCGCCGTCGGTCTCGTAGACTGTCCCGCCGCCCGCCGCGTCGGGTCGGGTGTCGTCCTCGATTGATTCCCAGTCCGCGACGTCGAGCAGGTGCTCGCCGATGTGGACCGACGCACTGTCTGTGCGTGAAACAACGATGCCCAGCATGTGCTATACCCTCGGTCACACGAGAGTGAAAACGATTTTGTCCCGTCTCGTCGTCGTGATAGTGATGACAGACCCGACAGCACGCACAGTCCCTGTCTGTCGGTTTCTCGCGGCGACCGGCGGGTCGCTCTCCCTCGTTGCGGTGGTCGTTCGAATGGTCTGTCATTTTTTCAGTCCTTCCGGCGCAGTCGGTCGCGCCGTCGTTCGAACCACGGGGTCGCGGACGCATTCGACGGGTACACAACGCTGGGAGGAGTACGGCCGCGCATGGAAATCGACGTCGAGCCCGTTGAGGACCTCGAAGCTATCGACGAGGAGACGTTGCCGTCGAGCGTCGACGCCGCGGAGTACGTCCTGTACGGTGGGAAAGGCGGCGTCGGCAAGACGACGATGGCGGCCGCGACGGCGCTGGCGAGCGCGGCCGAGGGGACGAAGACGCTGGTCGTCTCGACGGACCCCGCCCACTCGCTGTCGGACACGCTGGAGACCGACGTCCCCGAGGAGCCGGCACCGCTCCGGGAGGACATCCCGCTGTACGGCGCGGAGATCGACCCCGAGACAGCGCTGAGCGAGGGACCGCTCGGGATGGACGGGGCCAACCCGCTGGCGGGGATGCTCGGCGAGGACGTCGCCGACCCGCTCGCGGGGTCGATGCCCGGTGCGGACGAGGCGGCCGCCATCCGCCTGCTGCTGGCGTACCTCGATGACCCCCGGTTCGACCGCGTCGTCGTCGACACCGCGCCGACGGGACACACCCTGCGCCTGCTCGAACTGCCGGAGATGCTCGATTCGATGGTCGGCAAACTGCTCACGTTCCGCGAGCACATGAGCGGCATGCTCGACATGTTCGGCGACGACCCCGACGAGGAGGGCCTCGACAGCCTCCACGAGTTCTCCGACCGCATCGAGCACCTCCGGACGCTGTTGCGCGACCCCGCGCTGACGGACTTCCGGGTCGTGATGGTTCCCGAGGAGTTGAGCGTCCTCGAATCCGAACGCCTCCTGGAGCGCCTCGACGCGTTCGACATCCCCGTCGGCACGGTGGTCGTCAACCGCGTCATGCAGGAGCCGACGGAGGTGGCCGACCTCGACCCCGACTGGTTCGTCTCGCCCAACCACACCGACTGCGAGTTCTGCGCCCGCCGCTGGGAGGTCCAGCAGCGCGCCCTCAAGCGGTCCCAGGACGTCTTCCGCGGCCACGACGTCCGCCGTGTGCCGCTGTTCGCCGAGGAGGTCCGCGGCGAGAAACTCCTCCGCGTCGTCGCCGCGTGTCTCGCTGACTAGGTGCCGTCGGCGGTTGCACTGCGTTCAGCGTGCTGGCTCGAAGACGTTCAGGTCACTCCGCCTCGCCGGTCTCGATGGGCGAGCGGATGATGTTTCCCCACTCCGTCCACGAGCCATCGTAGTTCTCGACGTCCTCGAACCCCAGCAGTTCGTGGAGCGCGAACCACGCAATCGAGGAGCGTTCGCCGACCCGGCAGTAGGTGATGACCGACTGGTCCTCGGTGACGCCACGGTCCCTGTAGAGTTGCCGGAGTTCCTCGGCGCTCTTGAAGGTCCCGTCCTCGTCGTTCAGGACGGATGTGGTCGGCACGTTTTTCGCGCCGGGGATGTGACCGCCCCGCTGTGCGGTCTCCTGGAGGCCTTCCGGGGCGAGTATCTCGCCGGTGAACTCCTCGGGACTACGGACGTCCACGAGGGGGATGCCGCTCTCGATGGCCTGTCCCACGTCGTCGCGGTACGCGCGAATCCCCTCGAAGGGACCGCGAGCGCTGTACTCCTGGGGGGAAAACTCCGGCACCTCGGTCGTGAGGGGGTAGTCGTTCTCGACCCAGTAGGGCTTCCCGCCGTCGATGACCCGGACGTCGTCGTGGCCGAAGTACTTGTACTCCCAGTAGGCGAACAGCGCGAACCAGTTGGGGACGCGCCCGCCGCCGTAGATGACGACCGTCGAGTCCTCAGTGATGCTGGCCTCGCTGTTCAGTCGCTCGAACGCCTCCTTGTCGAGGATGTCCCGCGTCGTCCCGTCGCTCAGGTCCTCCTCCCAGTGGAAGAATATCGCCCCCGGAATGTGCCCCTCCTCGTAGGGCGTGTACTCGGAGTCGGCGGTGACCGTCGGGTTGTTCACCTCAAGCAGGCGGTACGATGGGTCGTCCGACTGGAACTCGTCGAGGTGCTCCTCGACCCAGTCCGCCGAAACGAGTACGTCGTTCGCGTAGTCTGTTTCTGGCATGCACCTCCAGGTAGGGTGTCACGCCCCTAAACTATCACCTTGCTGGAACGAATTGCCGACGTCTACCACGCCCGGACACCGTCGATTTCGGGCCGTACAGCGCACAACTCCACTCCCTGTCCGTGTTCGAGTGGCCCCCACTGGCGTCATTGCGGGGAGGCGTCTCATAGATGGCGGCAACAATTGCCGACTATGGTCGGAGAGTGTCCCGGCATCGGTTCCAGCGTCGGGCGGGGCATCGGACAGTAGTCGGTCTGGGCGTCGGGTCCGTCGTCCGACCGCAGTGTCGAGTCTGGGTCCGGTCGCCCCGTTCAGGTTCGGGGCGGTGGAGGGGTGACGGCCCCGTCGCTGGAGAGTGACGGTTCGAGCGAGGTGTGGAACACGAAACGGGTACCTTCGGTCGTGTAGCCGTACTCGAAGACGCTGTCCCGGTAGGCGTCGTCGATGCCCGGACCGTCGTCTTGCACGTAAACCCGTCGTCCGTGGTCCCGACTTCGACGCTCACGCCGGGATGGCCGTGGTCGACCGCGTTGCGAAAGAGGTTCTCGAAGACCTACAGGAGTTTGCTCCGGTCGGCCGGGAACTCGTCGCCGGAGACGACGGTCAGCGTGGCGTCCGCCGTGGCGACAGTCCCCCACGCCTCGCGAGCAACCGTCGACAGGTCAAGCATCTCGGTCTCCTCGACGGTCTTGCCCTCCCGGGCGAGCGTGAGGACGTCCCTTACAAACAACGAAACAATGGGTACCGTTCAGATAAGAGATGCTCAGCGAAGACTCTGACCAGCATGAAAGCCCCGGGCGGCTACGCTCCCGCGACTCGCTGCGGTCCTCGGCCTGCGGCCTGCGGTCCTCGCAACGAGCGCAGTGAGTGAGGAGCACAGCGAGTCCCGGATGGTCGAACGGGTGGGGGCTTTCATGCTGTTCGCAACTCCGGTACCGCTTATCTGAACAGTGCCAAACAATGACACCAAAGCCATTAACAGCCGAGAGTGACAGTATCGGGACGATGGAAGACATTGAAATGGCCCACCTTGCAGGGGTGGTGGACGGAGCCGGGTTAATCAAAGTCAGTTGACAGACAGAGTTAGTTGCTGAACAACAGAGCCTTTACTTTCTTGGCTTCTTCGCTGAGACCTTTCTCTTCGAGTTCTTCGATGTACTCCTTGAATTTCATCCTCATCGAACTCGATGATGTCGAGCATCCGGTCGTGGCCCTGTCGTATCTTCTCGAGTTCTGCGAGGTGAGCAACGCGGCCCAGTTAGTCGTCGCCGGTGCCAGTCGCGTGCTCGCGGTCAGCCCCGAGTGTGAGGTCGCGGTCGGCACGCGGCCCCTCCAGGTCGACGTCGGGGAGCAGGTCGCGCAGGTACTGGCCCGTGTAGGACTCCTCGACGCGGGCGACCTCCTCGGGCGTTCCGGCGGTGACGACTTCGCCGCCGTTCTCGCCGCCCTCCGGCCCGAGGTCGATGATGTGATCGGCATTTTTCACCAGGTCGAGTTCGTGTTCGATGACCACCACGGTGTTGCCCTCGTCGGCCAGCCGGTGGAGGACCTCGATAAGTTTGCGCTCGTCGGCCGGGTGGAGTCCCGTCGTCGGTTCGTCCAGCAGGTACAGCGTGTCGCCGGTATCTTTCTTCCCGAGTTCCTCGGCCAGTTTCACCCGCTGTGCCTCCCCGCCCGACAGCGTCGTCGAGGGCTGGCCCAGGCGCATGTATCCCAGCCCGACGTCTTTCAGGAGCTTCAGCCGCCGGCGCAACTGGCTGTGGTTCTCGAAGAAGTCATAGGCCTCGTCGACGCTCATCCCGAGTACGTCCGAGATGGTCTTGCCCTTGAACGTGACGTCGAGCGTCTCATCGTTGTAGCGCGCGCCGCCACACTCCTCGCAGGGGACGTACACGTCCGAGAGGAAGTTCATCTCGATTTTGACGGTGCCCTGGCCGCCACACTCCTCGCAGCGGCCGCCCCTGACGTTGAACGAGAACCGCCCCTTCTCGTAGCCCCGCTGGTTCGCGAGGTCGGTCCCGGCGAACAGTTCCCGGACGAAGTCGAAGACGTTGGTGTAGGTCGCCGGGTTCGACCGGGGCGTCCGGCCGATGGGCGACTGGTCGATGAGGCGGACCGTCTCGATTTCGTCGAGGCCGTCGATGCGGTCGTGCTCGCCGGGGTCGACACTCGTGTTGTCGTTCATCTCCCGGGCGAGCCCCTTGTAGAGCACCTCGTGCATCAGCGTCGACTTGCCCGACCCCGACACGCCAGTGATGGCGGTGAAACAGCCGACCGGAATCTCGACGTCGAGGTCCTTGAGGTTGTGTTGTCGCGCACCGCGGATAGTGACCGTCCCGTCGGGGTCACGGCGACTCTCGGGCACCGGAATCGCCTTCTCACCCGCGAGGTACTCGCCGGTGATGCTCTCGTCGCTCTCCATGACGTCCTCGATGGAGCCGTTGACGACCACCTCGCCGCCGCGCTTGCCCGGGCCGGGGCCCATGTCGATGATGTTGTCCGCCCGCCGCATCGTCTCGGTGTCGTGCTCGACGACGAGCAGGGTGTTTCCGAGGTCCCGCAACTCCGCCAGGGTGTTCAGCAGTCGGTCGTTGTCGCGCTGGTGGAGGCCGATGGACGGCTCGTCGAGGACGTACAGCACGCCGACGAGGCCGGAACCGATCTGTGTGGCCAGCCGGATGCGCTGACTCTCGCCCCCCGACAGCGTCGACGCCTCGCGGTCGAGCGTGAGATACTCCAGCCCGACCTCGCACATGAACCCGAGGCGTGCCCGTATCTCCTTGAGTATCTCCTCGGCGATTTTCGTCTCGCGCTCGTCGAGCGTCGCCTCCAGCCCCTCGAAGTGCTCCAGCGCGTCGCCGATGGACATCCGGTTGACCTCCGTGATGGATGTTCCGTCAACGAGGACGGCACGCGACTCAGGTTTGAGCCGGGTCCCCTCACACTCCGGGCAGGTGGTGACGGCCATGTACTCCTCGATGTGCTCCCGCGCCCGGTCGCTGTCGGTCTCGATGTGCCGTCGCTCCAGGTTCGGAATGACGCCCTCGAAGCGCTCGGTCTTCTCGCGGGTGCCGTTTTTCGTCCGCCATTCGAAGTGGACCCGGTCGTCGGTACCGTACAGGAACTGGCGGCGGAGCTTCTCGTCGAGTTCCTCGAAGGGGGTGTCCAGCGAGACGCCGAAGTGCTCGGCGACGTTGTCGAGCTGACGGGAGTAGTAGGTGCGGTTGTAGCTCCAGGGTTCGAACACGTGTTTGAGCGGCTTCGAGGGGTCCTGGATGACGAGGTCCTCGCTCACCTCCTTGGTTTCACCGATGCCCTCGCACTCCCGACAGGCACCGTGCGGGCTGTTGAACGAGAACGACCGCGTCTCTATCTCGCTGATGTCGATGTGACAGTGCGTGCAGGCGAGTTCCTCCGAGAACTCGACGACGAGCCTGTCATCGCGGTCCTGTTTCTCGTCAGTCGTTTCCGCGGGACCTCGTGTCTCCCCCGACAGGTCACCCGTCGAGCGCGCCCGGGACCCGCCGACGTCCAGGTCCTCGGGCGGGTCGGGAAAGATGACTTTCAGGACCCCGTCGGCCTCCTCCAGAGCGGTCTCGACGGAGTCGGTGATGCGCGAGCGCTCCCCCTCGCTGATCTTGACGCGGTCGACGACGACGTCGACCGTGTGGTCGTAGTTCTCGTCGAGGTCGGGCCTGTCCGTGGTGAGGTCGTAGCGCTCGCCGTCGACCTCGACGCGGGTGTAGCCCTCGCTCACGAGTTCGTCCAACAGGTCCTCGAAGGCTCCCTTCTGGTCGCGGACCACCGGCGCACAGAGCTTCGCTCGTGTGCCCTCTGGCGCTTCCAGGAGGCGACGGACCATCTGCTGGGCGCTCTGGTCGTCGATCTCGCGGCCACACTCGGGGCAGTGTGGCGTGCCGATGCGGGCGTACAGCAGGCGCAGGTAGTCGTGCAGTTCCGTCACCGTCCCGACCGTCGACCGGGGATTGTTGGCCGCGTTCTTCTGGTCGATGGAGATGGCCGGCGAGAGTCCCTCGACGTTCTCGACCTGCGGCTTGTCCATCTGCCCCAGGAAGTTCCGGGCGTAGGCCGACAGCGACTCGATGTACCGGCGCTGCCCCTCGGCGTAGACGGTCTCGAAGGCCAGCGAGGACTTCCCCGACCCCGACAGCCCCGTCACGACGGTCATCTCCTCGCGAGGAATCTCGACGTCGACGTCTTTCAGGTTGTGTTGTTCCGCCCCGCGAACCTGGATGTAGTCCCGACTCATCTGTTATCGTTCCCAGGGACGGGGGGACTGAAACGCTGTCGGTTCGAAACGACCGCAGGAGGGAGATGGGTTCTTTGTCTCGTTCAGCCTACGTGTCTGTCTCGACGCGCCAGGTCGTCGCGCCGGTGTAGGCCCACTTCTCGACCGTGAGGTCGGGGACCGACGAAACTGTCCCCGTAAATACCCGTCAGACAGGTGACTGACGACGCTCCCGTAGCCATCGGGCTGTTACGGCGGGGAAGCGTCCGGCCGCCGACCGAACGTGTCCGATACTCGACGGTTCACTGTCTGCAATGCCCTGTGGAGACGGCCCGCGTTGCAGGCTCTGAAACAGCGCGCCAGGCCCTTTTATGATCCGTTCCTACGATCAGGTGGCGGCGCACTCTGCCGCCCACTCCACACTCCCGAACCCTGTTCAACCCCGCCCCACCCCCAACCCCCTCCTGTCCACTGTTCACACCACCCCTTTGCCTGTTGCACTCGGCTCCAACCCCTTTGCCTGTTGCACTCGGCTCCATACGGTTTCGTCCAACTTGCGCGAAAGTGGTGACGTTCCAGTCCAGAAACCCTTATGTACCGAGTAGCCGGTAGGGATGAGTATGACACCGGAGGCTCGTCGCCGGTCCGCCCCGTTCCGACAGCGACGAGCCCCGCGAACGCGACGAGCCGTCCGACCGCCGCGACCACCACGCGCGGCGCGACGACCGGCCCCCCGTGGCCGATAACACACTTCTCCCTCGTCGCGCTCGTGCACCACGCTCCTCACAGTCGCTTCTCCCGTCCAGGTAGCGTGTGCTCTCCCATTTAATTTCAAAACTAAATACGTAAAATTTAAGGGGTGGGGGCTGTTTTTCCCTGATAATGACGACAGTCGCACTCGCGTTCAGCGGCGGTCTCGACACGACCGTCTGCGTCCCACTGTTACAGGAGGAGTACGGTTACGACGAGGTCATCGGCGTGACGGTCGACGTCGGCCAGCCAGCCTCGGAGTTCGCGGAGGCGGCGGAGACCGCCGAGGCGCTCGGTCTCGACCACCACGTCGTCGACGCGAAAGCGGAGTTCGCCGAGGTGTGTTTCGACGCGGTGAAAGCCAACGCCACCTACCAGGGCTATCCGCTCGGGACGGCGCTCGCGCGGCCGGTCATCGCGGAGGCCATCCTTGACGTGGCAGTCGAGCAGGGCTGTGACGCCCTCGCGCACGGCTGTACGGGCAAGGGCAACGACCAGCTTCGCTTCGAGGCGGTCTGGCGCGGCTCCGACCTCGACGTGGTCGCGCCGGTCCGCGAACTCGGGCTCACGCGGGAGTGGGAACAGGAGTACGCGGCGGAGAAGGACCTCCCGGTCGAGGGGGGCAACGAGGGGGTCTGGTCCATCGATACCAACCTCTGGTCGCGCGCCGTCGAAGGCGGCAAGCTCGAGGAGCCGAGCTACGTCCCGCCCGAGGACATCTACGAGTGGACCGCCGAGCCATCGGGCGAGACGACCATCGAAGTGACCTTCGAGGCGGGCATCCCGGTCGCAGTCGACGGCGAGGCGATGGAACCGGTCGAACTCGTCCAGCATCTCAACGAGTACGCCGGGAGCTACGGCGTCGGCCGGACCGACGTGATGGAGGACCGCATGCTCGGGCTGAAGGTCCGCGAGAACTACGAGCACCCGGCGGCGACAGTGCTTCTGACCGCCCACGGCGCGCTGGAGGACCTCGTGTTGACAAACGAGGAACGTGCGTTCAAACAGCAGGTCGAACAGGAGTGGGCCGAGAAGGCCTACGAGGGGCTGACGTTCGCGCCGCTGGTCGACGCGCTCGACGCGTTCGTCGACGAGACGCAGGACGTCGTCACCGGCACCGCGACCGTGAAAGTCGCCGGCGGGAACTGCCGCGTCGTCGCCCGCGACTCCGAGCACGCGGTCTACGCCGAGGAGATGGCGTCGTTCAACACGGAGGACGTCGCCGGCATCGCACAGGCGGACGCCACCGGCGTCGCCAAGTACCACGGCCTCCAGGAGCGCCTGGCCAACGCCGTCGCCGACGACGTCGAGAAACCCGAACTGGCCGCCGACGGCGGCGAGAAGACTGAATTCGCAGACGAGTAGATGACCGACGACGAGAAAACAGACGGGCGCGAGTCCACGTCTGACACGGCCGTCCGCCGCGGGCGCTTCAGCGGCGGCCCCGCACGCGAGTTCCTGTCGAGCCTCGCGGCCGACGAGGCGCTGTTCGCGGCGGACCTGGCAGTCGACCGCGCCCACGTGGTGATGCTCGCCGAGCAGGAACTCCTCGACGCGGCAACCGCCGGCGAGATTCTCGCCGCACTCGACGACGTGGAGGCGAGCGGCCACGCGGCCCTACCCGAAGGTGAGGACGTCCACGAGGCCATCGAGACGGCGGTCATCGACCGCGTCGGTCCCGATGGTGGGCGCATGCACACCGCCCGCTCGCGCAACGACGAGGTGGCGACCTGTCTCCGCTATCGCCTGCGCGAGGACCTGCTCTCGGCCGTCGAGGCGACGCTCGCGCTCCGCGAGACGCTGCAGTCGGTCGCCGGCGAGCACACCGGGACGGTGATGCCCGGCTACACCCACCTCCAGCCGGCACAGCCGACGACCGTCGCCCACTACCTGCTGTCCTACGAGAGCGCCGTCGCCCGCGACACCGAGCGCCTGCTCGGGGCCTACGAGCGGACGAACCGCTCGCCGCTCGGCGCGGCGGCGCTCGCGGGGACGCCCTTTGACGTCGACCGCGACCGCACCGCCGCACTCCTCGGCTTCGACGGCGTCGTCACCAACGCGATGGACGCCGCCGCGTCGCGGGATTTCCTCGCGGAGACGGCGACGGCGCTGGCGACGCTGTCGGCGACGCTGTCGGGACTGGCCGAAGACCTGATTTTCTTCGCGAACAAGGGCTTTCTGACCCTCTCGGAGGACTACGCGTCGACGTCGTCGATCATGCCCCAGAAGAAAAACCCCGACACGCTCGAACTGGTCCGCGGCGTCGCCGGCGACGCCATCGGCGAGGCGACCGGGACCCTCTCGTTGCTGAAGGGACTGCCCCGCGCCTACAACCGCGACCTCCAGCGCGCCCATCCCGGCGTGTTCGCCGTCGCTGGGGACGTGACCGAGGCGACCCGGGTCGCCGCGGGTGCCGTCGGGACCGCGACGTGGAACGAAGACGTCCTCTCTACCGCCGCGGGCGAGGGGTTCGCGACGGCGACGGGCGTGGCGGACCTGCTGGCGATGGCCGGCGTTCCCTTCCGGACGGCCCACGAGGTCGTCGCGACGCGTGAGTCACGAGGAGGTCCAGGCCGCGCTCGACCCGGCGACGAGCGTCGAGAGCCGCGACTCGGCCGGCGGGCCGGCCCCTGCGTCGGTGCGCGCGGACCTACAGACCGCCTCGGCGTCACTCGCGGACGACAAAGCGACGCTCGAAGCCACGCGCGACGCGCTCGCGGCCGCCGAGGAGCAACTCCAGGCGGAGGTGACCAGCTATGTCTGAACAGCGAGGGTTCGACCCGTCGCCCCGACAACGCCGGCGACGCGGGCGACGACCGCCACGCCGGCGATGTCCGCGCCGTCGACCGGTCCCGACCCGACCACCGTCCCCGGACGGGGACAGAACACATCGAAATCTGACATCGATTTCACGCTGCGGCCTGTCCGCCACCGAAACTCCGTTAGCGGAGCCTGTAGATAACATAATTTTTATGGTAAGTTCAAAAGACTTATGTACTGAACTCGCGTACGTCGTCGTACGACAATGAGCGAAGCAGACTGCGTGGCGTGTGGCGCGGCAGTCACACTCCACGACGGCCTTGAGACAGGAGAGATACTCGACTGTGGAACCTGCGGTGTGGAACTGGAAGTGATCGACGTCTCCCCGCCAGTCCTCGACCGAGCCCCGGAGCTCGAAGAGGACTGGGGGGAGTGAGATGGAAATCGGGCTCCTCTACTCGCGGATACGAACCGACGAGAAGCTACTCCTGTCAAAACTCCGCGAGCGCGGCCACGGGGTCGAGAAGATCGACGTCCGCGAGGCGTCGTTTGGCCTCGACGGAACGAACGCCGCCGTCGGAGACTGCGACCTCGTGCTGGATCGCTGTCTGGCGACCAGCCGGTCGCTGTACGCGACGGAGTTTCTCGACCACTACGGCGTTCCCGTCGTGAACAGCCCCGACACCGCCGCCGTCTGTGCCGACAAGGCAAAGACCTCCCTCGCGCTCGCGGCGGCGGGCGTCCCCACGCCCGAGACGGAGGTCGCGTTCACGACCGACGAGGCCCTCGACGTCATCGAGGACTTCGGCTACCCCTGCGTGCTCAAGCCCGTCGTCGGGTCGTGGGGCCGCCTGATGGCGAAAATCGACTCCCGGACCGCCGCCGAGGCCATCCTCGAACACAAGGCGACGCTGGGCCACTACGAGCACAAGGTCTTCTACGTCCAGGAGTTCGTCGAGAAGCCGGGCCGCGACGTGCGCGTGCTCGCGACGGACGGCGACCCGGTCGCGGCGATGACCCGCTCGTCGGACCACTGGCTCACCAACGCCGCCAAGGGCGGCGAGACCGCCGAGTTCGAGGTTTCCGACGAGGTCCGCGCGCTCGTCGAGGCGGCCTCGGAGGCGGTCGGCGGCGGCCTGCTCGGCGTCGACCTGATGGAGGTCGACGAGGTGTCGGGCGAGTACACCGTCCACGAGGTGAACCACACCGTCGAGTTCAAGACACTGAACGGGACGACCGACGTCGACGTGCCCGCCACCGTCGTCGACTGGCTGGAGGCGAAAGCCCCGGACGGGGACGACGAATCCGGGTCGACTCCGGAGTCGGACTCGGAGGTGGTCGCGTGAGCACTGGCGAGGCGGTCGACGAGGACGCGGAGGCCACCTACACCGCGAGCGTCGTCGGCGCGAGCGGCTTCGCCGGCGGGGAGTTGCTCCGCCTGCTCGCCGGCCACCCGAACTTCGCAATCGAGCAGGCGACCTCGCGGTCTGTGGAAAACAGGACCGTCGGGTACGCCCACCCGAACCTCCGCGGACTGGACCTGCGCTTTACCGACCCCGGAGACCTCGAACCGGTCGACGTGCTGTTTGCGGCGACGCCCCACGGCGTCTCGATGGCGCGCATCGACGACTTTT
The DNA here is from genome assembly GCA_003021285.1 of Halobacteriales archaeon QH_2_65_14. Lineage (GTDB taxonomy): Archaea > Halobacteriota > Halobacteria > Halobacteriales > Haloarculaceae > Halovenus. The sequence goes on from PXQO01000099.1 coordinate 33,956, forward strand.
TCGCGGCCGCCGACGCCGTGGTCGACCTCTCGGCGGACTTCCGGTTGCCGACGGCCACCGCTTACGACGACTGGTACGACGGCCACGACGCGCCCGAGTACCTCGACCGCGCCGCGTACGCGCTCCCCGAACTCGGCCGCGAGAACCTCCGGGGAGCGGACCTGATTGCGAGCGGCGGCTGTAACGCCACCGCGGCCATCCTCGGGTTGAAGCCGCTGGTCGACGCCGGCGTCGTCCACGCCGAGACGGACGTGGTCGTCGACGTGAAGGTCGGCTCCTCCGAAGGTGGTGTGGGCGGCGGCGAGGCCGCCTCGCACGTCGAGCGCTCGGGCGTCGTCCGTCCCTACGCGCCCACGGGCCACCGCCACGAGGCCGAAATCGAGGAGTTCCTCGGGCTGGACGTCTCCTTCACCGTCCACGCGGTGGAGATGATTCGCGGCGCCTCCGCGACGTGTCACGTCTTTCCCGGCGAGCCAGTCTCGACGGGCGACCTCTGGGGTGCCTACCGCGGCCAGTACGAGGACGAACCGTTCGTCGAACTCGTCGCCGGCGGTGGCGGCGTCTACCGCTACCCCGAACCCAAGGCTGTCGCCGGGACCAACTACGCCGAGGTCGGCTTCGCGGTCGACGCCGACAGCGGGCGCGTGGTCGTCTTCTCGGCCATCGACAACGTGATGAAAGGGTCGGCAGGCCAGGCGGTCCACGCCGCCAACGTCGCGCTCGGCCTGCCCGAGACTGCCGGACTCGACTTCGCGGGACTCCACCCCGTTGGTGCACCATGACCGGGGACGAATCCGACGCCGGCAGCGCGGCCGCCGGATCGACTGGCGACGCGCCCGTCGTCGTCAAGATCGGCGGCGGGGAGGCGGTCGACCCGGCGGGCACCATCGCGAACGTCGCAAAACTGGTCGCGGACGGCCGCGAGGTCGTCGTGGTCCACGGCGGGTCGACAGTCGTCGACGAGACCATCGAGCGCCTGGGGATGGACCCCGAGTACGTCGAGTCCGCCTCGGGTGTGACCGGCCGGTTCACCGACAGCGAGACGATGGAGGCGTTCACGATGGCGATGCCGGGCAAACTCAACACCGAACTCGTGGCGGCCGTCCGCGAGGCGGGCGTCGACGCCGTCGGACTCAGCGGCGTCGACGGCGGCCTGCTCGCCGGGCCGCGCAAGTCCGCCGTGCGCGTCGTCGAGGACGGCACACACAGGATCAAGCGCGGCGAGCACTCCGGGCGCATCGAGACGGTCGACGACGACCTGCTCGCGACGTTGCTGGCCGGCGGCTACGTCCCGGTCGTCTCGCCCCCGATGGCCGGCCACGAAGACGACGGCGTCACTGCGGTCAACGTCGACGCCGACCGCGCGGCGGCGGCGATTGCGGGTGCACTGGGTGCCGACCTCGTTTTCCTGACGGACGTGACGGGCGTCTACGCCGACCCCAGGGACCCCGGGACCCGCATCGAGTCGGCGACGACGCCCGCCGAACTCGACGCCGTCGAGGCGGCCGCGGAGGGGTTCATGGGCAAGAAGGTGCTGGCCGCCAGGGAAGCGCTCGAATCGGGCGCGACCGCGGTCGTAATCGCCGCGGCGAACGACGATGAACCGGTCACCGCTGCCCTGGCGGGGGACGGAACGACCATCGCTGCGTCCGCGCTCGAACCGACAACTGAGCCGGCGGCCGAGTCGACGACAGCCACGCAGGGGGGTGACGACTGATGTCGGGGTTCGTCTTCACCGAGAAACCGATCACTATCCAGTCGGGTGACGGGCCGTACCTCTACGGCGCGGACGGCACGGAGTACCTCGATTTCGGCGCGAGCTACGCCTGCACGCCGCTGGGCCACGCCCACCCCGCCGTCACCGAGGCGATCCAGGAGCAGGCCGCCGCGCTCACCTACGTCCAGGGCTCGTATCCCGTCGACGTCCGCACCGAAATCTACGGGAAACTGGCGGCCGTCGCACCCGGTGGCCTGGACAACGTCTGGCTGTGCAACTCCGGCACCGAGGCAAACGAGGCGGCGATGAAGTTCGCCCGCGCCGCCACCGGCGACTCGAAGGTCGTCGCCACGAAACGCGCCTTCCACGGCCGGACGATGGGCGCGCTCGCGCTCACCTGGAAACAGCAGTACAGGGCACCGTTCGAACCGCTCCCCGGCGGCGTCGAGTTCGTCGACTACGGCGACGGCGAGGCGCTCGCCGGGGCGGTCGACGAGGACACCGCCGCCGTCTTCCTCGAACCGATTCAGGGCGAGGGCGGCATCCACCCCGCGTCGGCCGAGTACCTCCGGACTGCCCGCGAGGTGACCGACGAAGCCGGCGCGGCGCTGGTCTTCGACGAAATCCAGACCGGCCTGGGTCGGACGGGCACGCTGTGGGCCTGCGAGGGGGCCGGCGTGACGCCCGACGTACTCACGACCGCGAAGGGCGTCGCCAGCGGCCTGCCGATGGGTGCGACGGTCGTCGCCGACTGGGTCGCCCAGGACAGTGGCGATCACGGCTCGACGTTCTCGGGCGGTCCGGTCGTCTGTGCGGCCGCGAACGCGACCCTGGAGACGATTGTCGACGAGAACCTGGCCGGCCACGCCGCCGACGTCGGGGCGTACCTGCGCGACTCGCTGTCGACTGTGGCCGACGACCAGGACCTCCCCGTCCGCGAGGTGCGCGGCGAGGGACTGCTGGTCGGCGTCGAGGTGAAACGGGGGGCCAACCGGGTGCTCAAGAATCTCGCGCTGGAACACAGCGTGCTCGCATTGCCTGCCGGACGGACGGTCGTGCGCCTGCTCCCGCCGCTGACGGTCGAGAAGCACCACGCCGACGCCGTCGTGGACGCGTTCGCGGAGGTGGTCGGCTGATGGTGCCCGCCGGCGCGGGCCTGTCGGCACCCGAGGTGGCCCTCGGCAGCGCACGCGACCCGGGCGAGTACCCCGACGCCTGCGACTCGGCCGTCGGCAAACTCTGTTATGACCTCGTCTCCATCCCCTCGCCCTCCGGCGAGGAGGGGAACGCGGCGGTCCGCCTCGCGGCCTTCTTCGAGGCGAACGGCCGCGACGCGTGGCTGGACGAGGCGGGCAACGTGCGCGCACCGGCGGACGATTCGGTCCTGTTGACCTCCCACATCGACACCGTGCCCGGTGACGTGCCGGTCGAGATTCGGGAGGTCGGCCCCGACGAGCAGGTCGCCGTCGGCACTGGTAGCGTCGCGACGGGCGAGGCGACGGGCGGCGAACCCATCCTGTGGGGGCGCGGGGCGGTCGACGCGACGGGGTCGCTCGCGGCGATGGCCGTCGCCGCCGTCGAAACCGGCGTCTCGTTCGTCGGCGTCGCCAGCGAGGAGACCGACTCGCGTGGCGCGCGCCACCTCGTCAGGACCCGCGAGGCCCCTGAGGCGGTCGTCAACGGCGAACCCTCCGGCTGGGACGCCGTGACGCTGGGCTACCGGGGCTTGCTTTCGGGCACCTACACCGCGACCACTGCGTCGGCACACTCCTCGCGCCCCGAACCGAACGCCATCGAGCACGCGCTCGACTGGTGGGCGGGCGTGACTGCCCGGCTCTCGGCCGCTGACGACGCCGATGGCCCCGTCTTCGAGCAGGTGACGGCAAAGCCCGTGACCGTCGAGGGTGGCACCGCCGAGGACGGCCTGGCCGTCGAGGCGACGATGGACGTGCAGTTGCGGATTCCCCCGTCGTGGACCGCCGAGGAACTCCGGAGCCTCGCGGAGGCCGAACTGGAACGCGGGGCAGTCGACTGGGACGAGCCGATTTTGCCCGTGCTGGCGAGTCCCCGCACCGACCTCGCGCGGGCGTTGCGCGTGGCTGTCCGCGAGACGGGCGGCGACCCGCGGCTCCTCCGGAAGACCGGCACGAGCGACATGAATATCTACGCCGACGCGTGGGACTGCCCGACGGTCACGTACGGCCCCGGCGACTCGGACCTCGACCACGCGCCCGACGAACGCCTCTCCCTGGTCGAACTCGACCGCGCGACGAGTGTCCTCGCTGCGGTCTGTCGAGACCGACGGTAGGCGTCGCGGCCCCGCGCCGTGACGCCGGCTTCGTTTCTCGACCCTGATGTGCCACGCGCACACCAATCACGCACTCATCGACAGCACACCAATGCCCACAACGCACACGACTCCGACCGACGAATCGACAGCAACCGGGTCGTCGGCTCCACAGACCGACTCACCAGCAACCGACGACTTCCTGCGCATCGACGACCTGACGCCGGCCGAACTGGCACAGGTGCTCGACCGCGCCGCGGCGATGAAAGCCGGCGAGGACGACGCACAGTTGCCCGAGGCGACGCTCGGGATGCTCTTCGAGAAGCCGTCGACGCGGACCCGGGTCTCCTTCGAGACGGGAATGACACAGCTCGCCGGGCACGCACAGTTTCTCGGTCCCGACGACATCCAGCTCGGCCACGGCGAGCCGCTGAAGGACACCGCACGCGCCCTGGGGCGGTACGTCGACGCCGTGATGGCTCGCGTGTTCGACCACGACGACGTCGAGACGCTGGCCGAGTACGCCGACTGTCCCGTCGTCAACGGGCTGACCGACGACGCACACCCCTGCCAGACGCTGGCCGACCTGCTGACGCTCCGCGAGACGGTCGGCACCGACGCGACGGTCGCGTGGATCGGCGACGGCAACAACGTCGGCCAGTCGTTCGTCGTCGGCGCGGCGATGGCCGGCGTCGACGTGGCGGTCGCCACCCCTGCCGAGTACGCGATGGACGAGTCCGTCCTCGACCGCGCCGCCGCGTTCGGGGCCGACGTCGAACCGACGACCGACCCCGCGGCCGCCGTCGCGGACGCCGACGTGGTCTACACCGACGTCTGGGTGTCGATGGGCGAGGAGAGCGAACGCGCCGAGAAACTGGCCCCCTTCGACGGCTTCCAGGTGAACGAGGAGTTGCTCGCCGGCACCGACGCGAAGGTGATGCACTGTCTGCCCGCCCACCGCGGCGAGGAGATAACCGACGGCGTGCTCGAATCCGACCGCGCGCTCGTCTGGGACCAGGCCGAGAACCGCCTCCACGCACAGAAGGCACTGCTGGTCGAACTGCTCGCTTGATTCGTCCGGTCGCGGACCCGGTGCAGTCGCTGGGGAACGCGAAAAACAGGGAGCGGGGGGCGATTAACTGTGGATGCCCATCGCTTCGATCTGTTCCTGGTAGCGGTTGCGGATAGTGACCTCGGTGACCTGCGCGACGTCGGCGACCTCGCGCTGAGTTTTCTTCTCGTTACACAGCAGCGAGGCGGCGTAGATGGCAGCAGCCGCGTAGCCAGTCGGGGACTTCCCGGAGAGGAGTCCCTCTTCGGCAGTCGTCTCGATGATTTCGTTTGCCTTGGTCTGTACTTCCTCGGACAGGTCGAGTTCCGAACAGAAGCGCGGAACGTACTTTTTCGGGTCGACTGGTTCCATCTCCAGGCCCAGTTCCTGTGAGATGTAACGATACGTCCGACCGATTTCCTTTCGCTCCACGCGGGAGACGTCGGATATCTCTTCGAGACTCCGTGGAATGCCCTCCTTTCGACAGGCGGCGTACAGCGCGCTCGTGGCGACGCCCTCGATGGAGCGACCCCGGATGAGGTCCTCCTTGAGCGCCCGTCGGTAGATGACCGATGCGACCTCGCGGACGGACCGCGGGACGCCGAGTGCCGAGGCCATGCGGTCGATCTCCGACAGCGCAAACTGGAGATTCCGTTCCCCGGCGTCCTTGGTCCGGATGCGCTCTTGCCACTTGCGCAGCCGGTGCATCTGACTCCGCTTTTTCGACGAGATGGACCGGCCGTAGGCGTCCTTGTCCTTCCAGTCGATGGTGGTGGTCAGCCCCTTGTCGTGCATCGTCTGGGTGGTCGGTGCCCCGACGCGCGATTTCTCCTGGCGTTCCTGGTGGTTGAACGCACGCCACTCGGGTCCCGGGTCGAT
>PXQO01000100.1 GCA_003021285.1 Halobacteriales archaeon QH_2_65_14
CTCGAACGGCGAGCGAAGCGAGCCGTGAGAGGCCCCCGAGTCGAGCAGGCGGGGGCTTCCCACACATTCGAGTTCTTCAATTTCTTCCCCGAGGTACTAAGGCGCGGATGCTATTCCGCGGTAACTTCTGACACAGGCTCGATGGCGATCTCCATCTCGACGCCCTCGACGTCCCAGTCCTTGCGATGGCCCTCTTCGACGACGCCGAACTCGGCGGCGCGCACTTCGCGGGCGATGTACGCCTCGTGGTCGCGGACGAGGTCGGCCACGCGGTCGTCGGCCACGTTCAGGTCGAGGCGGATTTCCTCCTCGATGTCGAGTTCGAGATTCTTGCGCATCTCCTGGACGCGGCGGACGACTTCGCGGGCGTACCCCTCGCTCTCGATGTCCTCGGTGAGTTCGGTGTCGACGTAGACGGCTCCCGTCGAGCCGAGCGCCTCGAACTCCGTCACCGCGATGTGCTCTGGCGTCTCGGTCACAACGTCGACCATCTCCTCGGTGAGGTCGACGTCGAGCCCGGTCGCCTCCTCGACGGCGGCCTCCAGCGCCGCGAGCGAGGGTTCGTCGACGCGGGCCTCGTTGAGCGCGTTCATCACGCGACCGGCGTCGTCACCCAGCGCGGGACCCAGCTTCGACATGTCCGCAGTCGCGGAGTAGCTGATTTCGCCCCACGCCTCGGTCGGGCCGACGACTTCCACCTCGCGGGCGTTGAGTCGGTCGGCGACCAGCCCCTTCTGGGCCCGAACGGCGTCCGCGAGTTCTTCGGACCCGGCGTCGACGACGACCCGCGGGACCGGCCAGCGGAGCTTCCGTTCTGCCTGCTGGCGGGCGTTCGAGCCGGCCTCCTCGACGGCCCGCACGACTGCAATCTCGTCTTCCAGTTGCGGGTCGCGGAACCGCTCGTCGGCCTCGGGCCAGTCGGCCATGTGCACGGTGGGGTGGCCGCTCTCCCCGGTCAGGGCACCGTATAACTCCTCGGAGACGAAGGGTGCGAAGGGGGCCATGAGCGTGACGGTGTCTTCGAGGACGCGGTACAGCGTCGCGTAGGCCGCACGCTTCGAGGGCGAGTCCGCCTCGTCCCACATCCGCTCGCGGACCACCTGGATGTAGAACCGGGAGACGTCCTCGACGACGAACTCAAGCAGCGTCTCGACTGCCTTGTCGTTCTCGAACGTCTCCATGTGGTCGGTGACCGCCTCGACGGTCGTCGCCAGCCGCGAGAGCACCCACTCGTCGACGAGTTCGAGGTCGTCCGCCACGTTGTCCAGCGGGACGTCCGACGGATCGAAGCCGTCGGCCTCCATGTACGGCAGCGGGAAGCGCACGACGTTCCAGAGGATGTTGAGCCGCCGTTGCATCTTCTCGGTGGTCTCCCACGAGAAGTTCATGTCCTCGCCGCGGGGCGTGATCGACAGCAGGAACAGCCGCATCGGGTCAGCGCCGTGTTTGTCGATGACCTCGTGGGGATCGATACGAATGCCCTTGGACTTGGACATCGCCCGGCCGTCGGGCATCAGCGCGTGGCCGTGCATCACGAGGTGCTCGTAGGGGACCTGGTTGACCGTCGCCGTCCCCATGCCGAGTTGCGACCAGAACCAGCCCCGCGTCTGGTCGTGTGCCTCGATGATGAGGTCCGCCGGCCAGAGTTCGTCGTGGAGTTTCTCGTTGCTGGGATAGCCCAGCGTTCCCCAGGAGGCGACCGACGAGTCCAGCCAGACGTCGAACACGTCCGGGACGCGCTCGTAGACGACCCCCTCCTCGGTGATGGTGAGGTCGTCCACGGTCCCCTTGTGCAGGTCGACCGATTCGGGGTCGATTTCCTGGTCGACGCGCTCGGCGAGTTCCTCGCGCGTGCCGACCACGATGGCGTCGCCCATCTCGCCGCTCCACTCGACGGGGTCACCGTCGATAGTTTCTGCAGGCAGCCAGATGGGAATCGGGATGCCCCAGTAGCGCTGCCGGGAGACGTTCCAGTCGGGTGCCTCCTCGACGAAGTCGCGAAAGCGGTTGTCCCGCGCCCACTGGGGGTACCAGTCGCTATCCTCGATGTTGTCGAGCAGGTCGTCCTTGACGTCGGTGATGGTGATGAACCACTGGTCGGTGACGATCTGGATGATGCCCGTGTCACAGCGCCAGCAGTGGCCGTAGCTGTGGTGGGTTGTCCCCGACTGGAGCATCAGGCCCTTCTCCTGGAGGTCGGCGATGATGTCGTCGTCGGCGTCCTTGACGAACTGGCCGGCGTACGCGCCACCCTCCTCGGTGTAGACGCCGTCGCCCCCGACGGGACAGAAGATGTCGAGGCCGAGTTCGCGGCCGCGCTCGAAGTCCTCCTCGCCGTGGCCGGGCGCGGAGTGGACCAGCCCCGTCCGGTCGACCTCGACGTAATCGGCGGTGTAGACCTGCAACGCGCCCTCGAAGTCGGGTGCGTCGGGCATCTCCTCGCGCAGCGGGTGCTCGTACTCCCAGCCGACCATCTCCTCGCCGCTTAGCTCGTCGACGACCTCGTAGTCGTCGTAGCCGCCCTGCTCGACGACCTCCTTGACGCAATCGGCGGCAACCCACAGCACCTCCTCGCTGTCCCCCTCGCGCACGCGGATTCCCTGGTAGGTCACCTCGCCGTCGACGGCGACGAACGTGTTCGCCGGGATGGTCCAGGGCGTCGTCGTCCAGATGACCAGCGAGCCCTCGCGGTCTGTGAGAGTAAACTTGACGTAGATAGAGGGGTCGTGGATGTCCTCGAACTCGACCTCGTTTTTCGCGATGGCGGTCTCACACCGGGGGCACTGCCGGATGGACCGCTTCCCGCGCTCGACGAGGCCGCGCTCGTTGGCGCGGTCGAACCCCCACCAGGCCGCCTCCATGTACTCGGGGGTGATCGTCCGGTAGGGGTCGTCCCAGTCCATCCAGACGCCGAAGGACTTGAAGTCCTCCGTCAGCTGGTCGAGGCTGTTCTCGGCGAACGCCCGGCACTCCTCGACGAACGCCTCGACGCCGTACTCCTCGATGTCCTTCTTGTTCTCGAAGCCGAGTTCCTCCTCGACTTTCGTCTCGATGGGGAGCCCGTGCATGTCGTAGCCCGACCGGTCGTAGACGTCGTGGCCCCGCATGCGCTTGTACCGGATGTAGCAGTCCTTGAGACTCTTGTTCCAGGCGTGGCCCATGTGGGCCGACCCCGACGTGTACGGCGGGCCATCGAGGAAGTAGTAGGGCTCGTCATCCGCGCGGTGTTTCCTCGTCTGTTCGTACGCGTCGACCGCGTCCCAGTACTCGAAGACGCGGTTCTCGACCGCTCGCGGGTCGTACCTGTCGTCCACCTCGCCGAACCGCTCCCGGCCGGTGGCTGGCTCGTCGTCGCTCATATCTGTTCCAATTGCCGCGGGCATTAAAGGAGAATCGATTGTGCCACGCCTGTGATTATTTACCGCCGTGGAGTCACAGATATCCCGTTTCAGGGGCCTAAACCATCGATAATTCCGGGCAGGGCCCAAAAGAGTCACAACAACCACTATCAGTCCGCCCAAACAGGTCCACACGCCTCCCCGGCCGATTGCGGTGCTCACTGCGTTGCGCTCCTCATCCCTCGCACGATGCTGGCTCGCGGTCCTCGCGGTGCTCGGACACACTCGCCAGCGCGCGCCACCGCAATCACACAGTCATCTACCGAAATAGCACCGTTTATTCCGCCAGTCCACCATGTTCCGGGTAATGACAGAGCAGATAGCCGCAGCGACGCGGGCGGAGGCCGTCGTCGACGCGCTCGGGTTGCTGTACCACGACGAACTCGACCCCGACGAGTTCATGCTGTTCCCCGAGGGCGACGGCGCGCGCATCGAGGCCGAGGGCGACGTCAGCGACTGGCAGGAAACATACGGCGGCCGGGACGCCTTCGAGTGTCTCGTCCGGACGATACTCAGCCAGAACACCAGCGACGTCGCCAGCCAGCCCGCTCACGAGGCGCTGCTAGAGCGCTACGGGAACGGGAGCGACGCCGACGACCACACCGGCCTCGCCGACGCGCTCGCCGGTGCTGACCACGGGGAACTGGCCGACACCATCCGCTCGGCGGGGCTCTACAACCAGAAAGCCGAGAAGATAATCGGCGCGGCTGAGTGGATACTCGACGAATTCGGCTCCGCGGGGGCGTTCGAGGAGTTCGTCACCTCCGGTGACCCCACGGAGGTCCGTGAGACCCTGCTGGAGATCGACGGCGTCGGTCCGAAAACGGCGGACTGCGTGTTGCTGTTCGCCGGCGGGCGCGACGGCGTCTTCCCCGTCGACACGCACGTCCACCGCATCGCCCGCCGCATGGGCCTCGCGCCGCCGGACGCCGACCATGAGGCGGTCAGGGCCGCCCTCGAACGCGACGTGCCGGGCGACAAGTGCGGCTTCGGTCACACGGCGATGATCCAGTTCGGCCGCGACTACTGCACTGCGCGAAAACCCGCGTGTCTCGACGACCCCGAGGCCTGTCCCCTCGCCGAACTGTGTGACCGGGTCGGCGTCTCCCCGGAGACGGGAGAGGCTGTCGACCCTGCTGAAACGGTCGACTGAACACGCCGTGTGACGGTTACTCTAGCTCCGTTTCCCTGAGACGCTCCCGGTCTTCGACGTCCTCCAGCGTCTCGGTTTCGAGCAGTCGTTCGAGTTTGCGTTCGAACTGCTCGTCGGTCAGTTCCCCTTCGGCGTACCGCCGGCGGAGGCGTTCGAGCGGTGTCTCGTCGTCACTCTCCCGCTTCGGCTGAGATTGCCGTTCTGGCTGGGACCACTCTTTTTGGTCTTTTTCCTCGTCCTCGTCGAAGAGCATCGAAATCACCGGAACGACGACGATATAGCCAAAGAGCATGACCGAGAGCCAGACGCCGGTCGGGAAGTCGAGGAGCAACAGCACGAGCCAGGTGCCGGTCACGACGGTCGCAGCAATCCCCGACGCCTCACTCCCGGCACGCTCCCTGATTGACTCGTCGCTCATGGTCGGGGATTTGTCGTGGAGGACAAAATACTGTTCGGTGCCCTGACCTCGCAACGAACAGCGGTCACCTTTATCTCTGTTCGCCCGGTTAGGGGAGTCATGACCGACCTCGCAGTCGATTGCGGGCAGTTACTCGACGGGACCGGGACCGACCCGATCACCGACGCCCGTCTGCTCGTTGCGGACGGCCGAATCGAGGACGTCGGCACCCAGGAATCAGTGGCTCTGCCCGACGATGTTGAACACGTCAGACATCCGGACGAGACGGTGATACCGGGACTCATCGACGCCCACCTCCACCTGGTTGGAACCCGGTCGATGGACCCGTTCGACTGGGTCCAGACACCGCCGACCCAGGGGGCGGCCCGCGCCACCGCGGACTTGCGGAGGTTGCTCGGGGCCGGCTTCACGACTGTCCGCGACGTCGGCTCCCCGACGGGAATCGGACTCCGGAACGCCGTCGACGAGGGGGTCATCTCCGGCCCCCGGATTTTCACCAGCGGGAAAACCATCTCACAGACCGCTGGCCACGGCGACGCCCACTACCTCCCCCACCAGTGGGTGCGCGAGCAGGACGAACGCGGCACTTCGTCGCTGGCCGACGGCCCCCACGAGTGCCGCAAGGAGGCCCGCAAGCGGATCCGCGACGGGGCCGACCTGATCAAGATCATGACCACCGGCGGCGTCCTCTCGGAGAAGGACGCGCCACACCAGACGCAGTTCACCGACGACGAAATCAGTGCCATCGTCGAGGAAGCCCACCGCGTGGACATCCCGGTGGCGAGCCACGCCCAGGGTAGCGAGGGAATCCACATCGCTCTGGAGAACGGCGTCGACACCATCGAACACGGGTTCTGGGTGACCGAGGAGGTCATCGAGGCGTTCCACCGGACCGGCGCGACCTTCGTTCCCACACTGGCCATCATGCACCGAATCTGTGAGGAGGGTGACGAACACGGCGTTCCCGAGTACGGCCTGGAGAAGGCTCGCAACGCCCGCGAGGCCCACTTCGAGTCGATTGAGCGCGCCTACGAGGCCGACGTCCCCATTGCACTCGGCACGGACTTCCTCGGTCCCGAACTCGTCCCGCACGGCGAGAACGCGCTCGAAGCGGAGCTGTTGGTCGAGGAAATCGGCATGGACGAGAGCGACGCGATCCGCGCGGCCACCGGCACTGCCGCCCGGACAGTTCCGACCGACGACGTGGGAACGCTCGAACCCGATAACTGGGCGGACCTGGTGGTGCTCGACGAGGACCCGCTCGACGACATCAGCGCCCTCCGCAACATCCGGACGGTCTACAAGGGCGGCGACGAAGTTTCACTCTAGCTCGTCCGCACATTTATACCGGATACCGGGGCCAGTCCGGTCCGTGCAGTCGGCGACTCTCGCGCTCGCCTTCGCGTTCGCCCTGGGGGTAGTGGCGGGACCGGCGATGGGAGCCGGACCGACCGTAGGACCGGAACAGCAGGCTGGAGCAGGCATTGCGGCGACACCAGCGACAGACCCGGCGTCAAAGGCCGAGCCACACATCGTCGAGGTGTACCCGAACCCCACTACGGAGGGTGACGACGGCGAGTTCGTCACCCTGTGGGTGCCCCGGGGAACGGACCTGGACGAGTACGCGCTCGCCGACGACCACGTCTCCGTTTCGCTCCCCTCCCTGTCGAACGTCTCGTCCGCGTCGAGCGACCCTCCGCCAAGTGGGAGTCTTCCAGACCGCGGCCAGACCGTGACGTTCTCGACCGCTCCGAACGCCACGGCGTCGCTCGTCGACGGGCCTGTCTATCCGTTGTCCGACCGCCTGCGACTGGCCAACGGCGGTGACAGCCTCCACCTCCTGCGAAACGGGACCGTCGTGGACGAACTGCGGTACGAGCGCGCAACCGAAACGGCGGTGTACGACGCGCGGAACTCGACGTGGCGGGCACTCGGCGCGACAGACCTTCCAGTCGTCACCGACGGCGGCGGGACTGTGGAGGCGTTCGTCCTGCCCGACGAGCCGGACCGTGCCGTCGAGCTTCTGAGGGAGGCTACAGAGCGGATACTGCTGGCCGGATACACGTTCTCCTCGCGGCGTATCGTCGACGAACTTCTTGCCGCCCACGACCGGGGCGTCCACGTCGAGGTGCTCGTCGACGGCTCGCCGGTCGGGGGGATGAGCGGTCACGCGGCCGCCGCGCTGGACGAACTCGACCGGGCCGGCGTCACGGTCCGCGTCCTGGGTGGCGAGCGGGCACGCTACCGGTACCACCACGCCAAGTACGCCGTCGTCGACGGCCGTGCCCTGGTGACGACCGAAAACTGGAACGCCGCGGGCCTCGGCGGGAAATCGAGCCGCGGCTGGGCAGTCGTGACCGACCAGGCGAGAATCGTCGAGGGGCTGGTCGAGACCTACCGCGCCGACACCGGCTGGGTCGACGCCATCCCCTGGAGCGAGTACGACGACGTGGCGCTCGTCGACGACGACCCGGCGGAAGGGTCCCACCCCTCGGCGTTCGACGCCGAGGTACTCCCGGTCGAACGGACCCGGTTGCTCGTCGCCCCCGACAACGCGGAGGGAGCGATCCTCGACGCCATCGAATCGGCCGAGGTGTCGCTGGCACTCAAGCAAGTCCGTATCGGTGACCGGGCGTTCCCGCTCCTGCAGGCGGTCCTCGACGCCGCGGCGCGGGGCGTCGACGTCCGCATCCTGCTTTCGGGCGAGTGGTACGTCCAGGAGGAGAACGAACAGCTCAAGGCCTGGCTCGACGAGCAGGCTAGCGCCGAGGAACTATCGTTGCAGGTCCGGATTGCCGACCCGGACGACGAGTTCGAGAAGATTCACGCGAAGGGACTCGTCGTCGATGGAGAAACTACCCTCGTGGGTAGCATCAACTGGAACAACAACTCGGTGCGGTCGAATCGCGAGGTTGCCCTCCTGCTGGAGGGCGAGGAGGTTGCGAGCTACTTCGAGGCGGGGTTCGACAGCGACTGGGCGGACGACGGCAGCCGAACGCTCCCGCTGGGGTACGTCGCGGTCTGCCTGCTCGGGGCGGCCGTGGCGGTCGTCGTGGCGATGCAACTGCGGTTCGAGGAGCGGTAACCGCTCGGCGGACGGCGATGAAAAGGCTGAACTGCCGGTCGGGAGTGCCCGCGGTATGGACATCGAGTACGACCGCGACCCGGACGAGGTGGTCGCCAGCAGTCTCGAAGGCGGGCAGTTGCCGCGCAACGATGCGCTGAAACAGATCGTGCTGGAGCGACTCGTCGAGAAGTTCGAGGTCGGGGAGACCTACGAGAAACGGGCCGTGAACGACACTGGTCAACTTCGGCTACATGCGCTACGACAACACGGCGAACACGTTCGAGGTGCGAAAGACCGAACTGTCCGAGCAGGACTACCGCGAGAACACCCGGTTGCGGCGACACGCCGAGGACCTCGGACTGCTCGACTAATAGTGGTTACTGTGATTGTTTTCGTGACCAGGACACGTCCACCCCCATTTCGCCGTCTCATAGTGGTTGTTGTGATTAGTTACTGCCGTAGAGTCACTCCTCGCCCGTTTCAGGGGCCGAAAACGTCGATAATTCCGGGCAGGGCCCAAAAGAGTCACAACAACCACTATCACACACCTGGACTATGACAGCACGGCGGTAAAGAATCACAATAACCACTCTAAGCGTGGAGGTGTTGTTCGGAGAAGCGCTGGTAGCGACGAACGGAAAGCGGGTACCCGCAAAAATCGGGCGTGTAGTAACAGTTTTATACACGCTCAGGTGGCATCAAGTATGAGTAACGAGGAAGTGCTGGCGATACTGCGGGAGAATGCACGGCACAGCGTCGAGGACATCGCACGACAGACCGGCACCGACCCGAAACGGTCGAGGAGATTATCGAGGGACTCGAAGCTGCGGGCGTAGTGCGGGGGTACAGAGCCGTCGTCGATTGGCATCGACTCGACGAGGAACCGGTTCGTGCGGAGATCGAACTCAACGTCACGCTGGACCACGAGACGGGCTACGACGACATCGCCGAGCGCCTCGCTCGATTCGACCCCGTCGAGTCGCTCCATCTCGTCAGCGGCGAGTACGACTTTATGATGGAGGTCGAGGGCGAATCGATGCGCGAAGTCTCGACGTTCGTCAGCGACAAGGTCGCCCCGGTTCCGGAGATAACCCAGACCGTGACCCACTACGTGATGGCGACCTACAAGGAGCAGGGCATCGAGTTCGAGAGCGACCACGACGACGACCGCCTCTCGGTTTCGCCATGAAGCCGGCCGACCGCGTCCAGCAGGTTCCCCCGTCGGGAATCCGGCGATTCTTCGAGTTGGCCGAGCAGCGCGACGAGGTCATATCGCTCGGCGTCGGCGAACCCGACTTCCCGGCCCCCTGGGCCGCCCGCGACGCCGCCATCACCTCGCTCGAACGCGGTCGGACCTCCTACACCGCCAACCGGGGTCGGCTGGAACTCAGGGAGGCAATCGCCACCCACGTCGAGGACAACTACGATCTGGCCTACGACCCAGAGGCGGAGATAGTCGTCACCGCGGGCGCGAGCGAGGGCATCGACCTCGCGTTCCGCGCGCTGGTCAACCCCGGCGACACAGTGGCTGTGGCCCAGCCGTGTTATGTCTCCTACGTGCCGGGAGTCCTCTTTGCGGGCGGCGAGGTCCTGTCAGTCCCGACGCGGCGCAGGGACGCGTTCAAACTCACCTACGACGCGCTCGACGCTGCGGGTGCCGGCGAGGCAGAGATGCTCGTCCTGTGTTACCCCAACAACCCGACCGGGGCGACGATGACCGGCGACGAACTCTCGGAGGTCGCCGAGTTCGCCCGGGAGCACGACCTGACTGTGCTCTCCGACGAGATATACGCGGCGCTGTCCTACGAGCACGAACACACCTCGATAGCGACACTACCGGGGATGCGCGAGCGGACGGTTGTCTGTAACGGCTTCTCGAAGGCGTACGCGATGACGGGCCTGCGGCTGGGATACGTGCTCGCGCCGCCCGAGATTGCGACCGCGATGAACCGCGTCCACCAGTATACCCTGCTCTCGGCACCGACGACGGCACAGGAGGCAGCTATCGAGGCGCTGTCGTCGTGTGACGACGCTGTCGCGGAAATGCGGTCCAGATACGACCGCCGGCGAAAACTGCTCCTCTCGCGGTTCGAGGAGATGGGCCTCGATTGCTTCCGTGCGACCGGGGCGTTCTATGCGTTTCCCGAGTGTCCCCGGGAGGATGCCGGGGAGTTCGCCGAGGAACTCCTCGACGAGACGGGCGTCGCCGTCGTCCCGGGACCCGCCTTCGGCGACGGCGGCGAGGGTCACCTCCGCGTCTCCTATGCAACCGGCATCGACGACCTGAAAGAGGCGCTCGACCGGATTGAAGCATTTATTTCGTGACTACTGACGGGCGAAAATCCCGGAGATGCGTCCGTCAGTATCAGCTCTCCTCGGGACGGACGGCCGAACTCCCGAGTTCCTCGTCGATTTCGGCGTCGGCCATCTTCTCGACGAGGGCGTCGATGACGTCCTCGCGCATGCCGCCCACGAACTTGATGGAGCCGACGACGAGGTGGCCGCCGCCGGAGACGCCGCCGCCGGGGACCTCCGCTTTGAGTTCGGCGACCATCTCGGGGATGTCGAGGCGGACGCCGTCCGAGCGCAGGACGGCGAAGTCGGGACCGTAGCCGATGGTGATGACCGGGTCGCCGGTCTCCTCGACTTTCCGGTCGTGAATCTTGCCCGTCGTTTTGCCCGGCGCGGGGTAGGTGAACCGTTTGGCGTGTCGTTCGACGTCGATGCGGTAGAGGTGTGCGCCGTTGTCGAGCGACTCATGGGTGACGTGCTCCATCGCGGCGTCCAGTTGCGCGTCGACGTCGCGCTCGGCGCGCTCAGCGAGCAGGTCCACGAGGCGCTCGTGTCGCTCGCGGTCGTCGCAGTTGACGTTGAGCAGGTCGTTGACCAGTTCGCGACCGGCGTTGTACTTGAGCCAGTAGGTCGCGTAGTCCAGCGCCTCGCCGACGTCCCTGAGCCGGGGTTTGTCGTATCCCTCCTCGCGGGCCAGGTCGAGATAGTCGTCCATCCCTTCCCCCTCCGAGCGGTCCGACAGCCCGGCAACCGCGGGGACGTGCCGGAGTTCGTCCGTGATTTCCGGGTCGATCATCCGGGCGATCTCGACGCACATCATCCCCGTCGTGATGCGGTAGTCCTCGTCGTGGAGGTACGGGTTGACGTGCGTCTCGACCAGTCCCTCGACGGCGTCGGGGTCTGGGTGGTGATGGTCGACGACCAGGATGGGAACGTCGTAGTGTTTGAGGTTCCGGTATGCGGGCGTGTCCTCCTCGGTGCTGCCGTTATCGAGCATCAAAAAGAGGGGGAGTTTCTGCCCGTGGCGCTTGCGGTTCTCCAGGGCGAAGTTGAGGTCCCGCGTGACGTCCTCGAGTTCGTAGAACGGTGCCTTGCTGGGCAGGCGCTTGAGCAGGTGGCGCGGGGCGTCGGGGTCCTCCCAGGTCCGTTCGATGAACCGCTCCAGCGCGTACTGGAGCGGCACGCTCGCACAGAGACCGTCGCCGTCCGCGTGATGGCGCATCCGGATGGGCCGTCCTTCGAGAACGGTCTCGCGCAGGCGGCGGGCGACCGTCTCCAGGTCCCCGGACAGTTTCTCGAAGGCGGGCCACTCGACCAGCGGGTCGACGTCTGGGGGGTCGGCGTACTCGGCGTCGGCCTCGCGGAGTCGCTCGACCGCCTCATCGCGCTGACTGCCCTCGAACACCTCGACATCGTCGGCTTCGAGCTGGACGTGTCCCTCGCGGGACTCGACGGTGCCGACCACGCGGACGACGTCGTCGAGTTCGACCGACGGGTGTGCGCGAACGCCCGCCTCCTCGAAGGCGGCACAGGGTACCACGCCGGTCTCGGTCCTGACCTGGAAGATGGTCGGACCGCCGGTCTGTTTTATCTGGACGACCCGCCCTTCGAGGTGGACGAGGTCGCCGCTGAACCCCGAGACGTCCTCGGCAGTCACGCGGGTTCCCGGCCCGACGCTCCGGAGTTCGTAGTCGGCCATCTGTACCTCGGCGAAACTGACGTCGCCGTCGGACCGAACGTCCGCGAGTTCGACGATTAACGCGTCGCCGACGTCGTAGGAGCCGACGAGATTCGAAGCGTGGACGAGTCCGGACACCTCGTCCGAGAGATCGACGAAGGCCCCGTAGTCGACGACACCGTTGACGGTCGCGAGATAGCGCTTGCCCTCCTCAACGTCGTCGAGGGTACACTGGGGAGCGAGGTCGTAGACAGTCTTCGTAGCGACGGAGTCGTCGGCGAGGCTGGTACCGTCGTCTCCGGTACCGTTGGGTGTAGACATATACGGTCCGTATGGTACTTGCCGGTTTTTAAGCTTCGATATGCACCTGGCCGGCGAGCCATCCGGAATCCTTAGAAAGGGCGGGGACAGACGTGCGTGTATGGGACTGTTCCGCTCGAGTGAGATCATCGGCATCGCCGAGTCGGCACTCGAGTTCGCACGGGCGGCCTCCGAGGAGGCCCATCCCAACGAGTACATGGGCATGTTGCGCGGCGAGGAAGCGTCGAAGGTCGGCCTCGACGAATCCGGGACCGTTCTCACCGAGGTGCTCGTCATTCCCGGCACGGAGTCGAGCCCGGTGAGTGCGGAGTTCAAACCCATCTACGCGCCCAACGACCTGCGGGCGGCAGGGTCAGTTCACTCCCACCCCAACGGGGTTCTCCGGCCCAGCGCGGCCGACCTCGATACGTTCAACCGGAACCACGTACACATCATCATCGGGGCACCGTACGGTCCCGACGATTGGCAGGCGTTCGACCGCGACGGCGACCCGATTGACCTGCCGGTGGTCGAGATCGACCTGCCCGAGGAGGAGTTTTTCGACTTCACCCAGGCGGACATCGACCGGATGGACGAGGAGGAGCGACGATGACGCGGGTCGTCGCACAGGGAACCTTCGACATCCTGCATCCCGGCCACGTCCACTACCTCCGGGAGGCCCGGTCGATGGGCGACGAACTCCACGTCATCGTCGCGCGGAGCGAAAACGTGACACACAAGGAAGGCCCGGTGATCCCGGACCCACAGCGCGTCGAGATGGTCGACGCGCTCGACCCCGTCGACCACGCGCATCTCGGCCATCCCGACGACATCTTCGTTCCCATCGAGGAACTCGAACCGGCCATCATCGTTCTCGGCCACGACCAGCACCACGACGAGGCGGCAATCGAGGCCGAGTTGCGGGAACGGGGCCTCGAGTGTGCGGTCAGGCGCGCCTCGAGCGCGGATGACCCGAGCGGTGGGTCCACCTCGGTTTCCCAGTCGGGACCGCGTGCTGTTTTCCGGAGACACGTTTAATTGGGTCCATCCCCTGGTAGGGCTATGACACAAATCGCTGTCATCGGCGGGGGCATCGGTGGTCTCTCGGCGGCACACGAACTCGCCGAACGGAAGTTCGACGTGACAGTTTTCGAGGCAAACGAGCGCCTGGGGGGGAAAGCCCGGTCGATTCCGGTCGAGAAACAGGGGGCGCTTCACGGCGAACACGGGTTCCGGTTTTTCCCGGCCTTCTACCGTCACGTCGTCGACACGATGAGCAAAATCCCGTATGGCGACGGGACTGTTGCGGACAATCTCGTCGAAACGGAGACGACCATGATCGCGGGGACCGAGGGACCGATTCGGATCGCCGAGACGAGCAATCCGGATTCGATCCGGGCGTGGCTGGACGCGTTCCGTCCGGCGTTCTCGGAGGACATTCCGGCGCGGGACGTCCAGTTCGTCCTCGAACGCCTCCTCTATCTCCTGACCGCCTGTGACGACCGCCGCGAGGGCGAACTCGACGACGTGTCGTGGTGGGAGTTTCTCGACGCGGAGAACCGCTCTCCCGAACTCCGCAGGAGCCTCACTCACGCGACCCAGTCGCTGGTCGCCCTCCGCCCCCAAGTCGGGAGCGCCCGGACCA
This sequence comes from Halobacteriales archaeon QH_2_65_14, assembly GCA_003021285.1. Lineage (GTDB taxonomy): Archaea > Halobacteriota > Halobacteria > Halobacteriales > Haloarculaceae > Halovenus. Next base: position 13,952 of record PXQO01000100.1, read on the forward strand.
TCGGCACCATCTACCTGCAGTTGCTGTTCGGCCAGCTCGATCCCACGACGCCCGTAGAACGGATACTCACCGGGCCGACCAGCACGGCGTGGATCGACCCGTGGGTGCAGTACCTGGAGGCGCTCGGCGTCGAGTTCGAAACGGGAACCCCGGTTCGGCGACTCGACTGTGACGGCGGGCGGGTTACCAGCGCCACGCTCTCGACTGGCGAGTCGGTCGAGGCCGACGAGTTCGTGCTCGCCGTCCCCGTCGAGGTCGCCCCGGAGTTCGTCACGCCGGAACTCGGCCGGCAAGCGCCGGAACTGGCCCGCATCGAGCGCCTCGAGACGGCCTGGATGAACGGTATCCAGTTTTTCCTCGCGGAGGACGTCGGACTGACCCGCGGGCACCAGGTCTACGCCGACGCCCCGTGGGCACTGACGTCCATCTCGCAACGGCAGTTCTGGAGCGAGTACGACTTCGAGACACACAGCCCCGACGACGTCGCCGGGGTTCTCTCGGTCATCGCCTCCGACTGGAACACGCCGGGCATCCTGTACGACAGACCCGCGCGGGACTGTACCCGGGAGGAAATCGCCCGGGAAATCTGGGCACAGCTCAAGACCCACCTGAACGCGAACGAGACGCGGCTCACCGACGACGTTCTCGTAGACTGGTTCCTGGACCCGTCAATCGTCGAGACCGACGACGGCGTCGAGAACCGCTCGCCGCTCCTGATAAACACCGTCGGCTCCCTGCGCAACCGGCCGTCGGCCGATCCCGGCATCGAGAACCTCACGCTCGCGAGCGACTACGTCCACACGAACTCGGACCTCGCCTCGATGGAGTCGGCCAACGAGGCCGGCCGCCGCGCGGCCAACGCGATTCTCGGCAGACGCCACTCCTCCCCGTCCCGCGCCCGGGTCTGGGAACTCGACGAACCGGCCGTCTTCGACCCGTTCAAACGGCAGGACCGGTTCCGGTACCGCCTCGGTCTCCCCCACCCGGGGGAGGTAACCCAGTCGGCCCGGTCGCTCACGAGGCGACTCGCCAGCATCGTATAACCAAGCAACTCATAGTGGTTATTGTGACTCTTTACCGCCGTGCTGTCATAGTCCAGGTGTGTGATAGTGGTTGTTGTGATTAGTTACCGCCGTGGAGTCACTCCTCGCTCGTTTCAGCCGCCGAAACAGGGATAATTTCGCGCCGGGCCCAAAAGAGTCACAACAACCACTATGGGACGGCGAAATGGGAGTGCACGTGTCCTGGTCACGAAAACAATCACAGTAACCACTATCACTCCTCTATTTCTTCGACTACCGCGACCTCGAATGGCGGCGACGTCCAGACCTCCTCGCCGTCGCTCGCAAGATGGAAGATGAGTTCCCCCTCACCGAGTGATGTCCCATGGAAGTTGACGAGATTCCCGTCTATCTCTATCCCGACGAGATCGCTCGGCGTCCCCTCGGTCCGTTCGACGGCTATCTGGTGGGTCTCGTCTTCCCCGAGGGGAATCGGGTCGAGGTCGCGGTCGAGAAACTGCGCACGGACGGGCCGCCACTCGTCGAGTGGCACCTCGAACGGCATGAAATGCCAGTGGCTGTACTCCGTCCCGTGCCAGTGCACCTCGGCGACGCTCTGTTCACTCTGCGGGTCGAGAAACTGGATCGGAAACGAGTCCGTGAGTGCGGTCCCGTCGAGGCGCAGTTGCGGGTCGACGTCGGAGAGGTCCTCTTTCCCGTCCCCGCCGTCCTCGTCCGTGGACCCGTCGTCGCTCCCGAGACAGCCGGCAAGCCCCGCAACGCCGGCGGCGAGACTGGCGACGACAGTTCGGCGGGTGACCCGGCGACGCGATCCGTCCTGGGTTGGCATCGTCTCTCCCTACAGGTACTGGCTACTTTACCGTTTTGTGGCTGTGCATACTTTCGCCATTCCGTACGTCGCCCTTCGTGCCCCGGTCTCCAGGCGGTCTCCACCGGGATTCATTCGTCTGGAATCTCGATTTCGACCGGCGGCATGTCGAGGAAGGCAGTCTCGTAGCCGCGGTGCCGGGCGACCTGTGGCGGTGACTCGACGACTAGTTCCAGCGCGTCGCCCGCCGAGAGGTCGAGCGCGACGCCGTAGTGGTGCCCCAGGTCGCCGTCCAGCGTCTGGACGAGTTCGGCGTCGCGCGGGCCGGTCACCGACAGCGCCATGTCCGCGAGCGGAACCCTGTTGTACGGCGTCCGGGGCGAGACGAGCAGGTACCCCTCCTTGCCGTCGGTCAGGCGCGTCTCGTCCAGATACCGGACCACGAACGTCGCATCGCCGCTGGTCGGCGTCCCGAGGGACCTGCCGGGATAGGCGGACGCCGGCAGGAGTCCCGACTGCGCGTCACTGGCGGTTCCGTCCTCCGTGTCCTCGTCCATCCCGCCCATCATCGGTTCGAGCGCGTCCCGTTCGCCCCAGCGCTCCTCGTCGAGATACTCGACGCCGTCGACGACCGCCCGCTGGAACTCCCGGTCGAACTCGAACTCGAAGCTCACCGTCCCCCCGGTCTCGAAGCGGTCCGCGAACGCCCCGGTCTTGCGGACGTTCGTGATCGGATTCAACTCGGCCTCGACGGCGTATGTTCCGGTCTCGGCGAGACCGACGTTGTCGCCGAAGTGAAACCCCATCGTCTGGGATATCATCGGCCAGGGTGCGCGCCGGTCGACGAGGTCGCCGTCGTGCGTGACCCGAACCTCGGCACCCATGTCGACCGGCAGGATAGCCCCCGACTCGGCGTCCCGGACGGCGATCATCAGGTGGACGCCGCCACCCGACGGCGTGACTTCTTCCCGGTCGCTCCCGGTGACGAGCCAGAACCGGTGGGGGTAGGTGAGCATCGGCCTGACCTCGTACTCGCCGGCCTCGACCGGTTCGAGGGGGACCATCGCGTTCCGGTGGGAGGGCACGTACACCGCGTCGGGCGGGTTCTCGACCCGCGGCAGGGCGGGCACACCGTCCGACTCCCCCTCGTCCGGCGGCGAGCCGTCGTCTTCCCCCTGGCTTCCATCGTCGGTCGCGTCCCCGTCGCCACCGCCCCCGTCGCCACCGCCCCCGTCACCGAGACAGCCGGCCAGCGCGAGCGTCGTCGCTGTGCTCGCACCGAGGAAAGCCCGGCGCGAGAGTCCGTTCGACTCCGTTCGTCGTGTCTTCCGTGTCATGGCTCTGTGGTACTCGTCGTGTCACTGGTCCGTTCCCGAGCAGGGAGCGCCCGCTTTTCCCGTGGCGGGACGAGGTAGTTGCCGCGCCGCCTGACGAAGATGTACTGCAGGATGCCGTTGTTGAGCCGCTGTCCGACGCCCTCGCCCGCGAGGCCCTGCCCGGCCATCGCCTCGCGGACGCGGACGAACTCCGCTATCGTCCGCTGGTGGGCGACGAAGTGGACGCCCGGCCTGTCGCCGTCGACGGTGTTGAAATCGCGCCGGAGTAGCGGCGGGGTGCCGTCGTCGTCGCGGGCGCGGGCCGCCTTCTGGGCGTGGCCGACGACGCCCTCCTCGCGGGCGTGGGTGTCGGTCTCGTCGGCGACCTCGCCCGCGACGCCGGTCGCCGTTCCGAGTTGCTCGCCGACCTCGCCGACGGACTCCTCGGCGGCGTGTACCGGGCTGAAAAGCTGTGCGACGCGCTGGACGTGGTTGTCCTGCTCGAACCACGTTTCGAGCTGGAGGTCCAGCGACTCGACGTGGGTCGTCGTGCCGCCGGCGTACGGCCCCTTCTGGATGGTCACGCGGTCCTCCGGGGCCTGGCTCTCGGCAAAGCCCGAGCGAAAGCCCATGAAGAAGGGGGCCTCCTCCGGTACCGAGTCCGGAACGCCGTCGAGGTCGGTGTGTTCGGCGGGCAGTCCAGGGCCGACGAATCCGGTCCGCCGCGGCTCGGCGCGCTCGAAGACGCCCTCGAACGTCGCCTCCATCGCCGTCCCGTTTGGCTCGGAAGTCTCGGCCAGCAGCGCCTGCTCGGCTTCCAGCACCACGTCCGCGCGGTCGCTCGCCAGGTGGACCAGCGCGTCGAACTCGTCGAATGCGGGCGATTCCAGTGACGTGAGCGAGTCGGGTTCCGGAATCGGCGACCGCGCATCGAGCCGGTCGAAATACGACGGGGTGTAGCCGACGGACAACAGCAGTCCGTCGGTGTCGTAGGCGTAGGCGCTCTCCAGCGACCGGAGGGCGGTCTCGACCTGTTGGCGCGCCCCGGCATCCGGCGACGTTCGGAGCCGGAGCGCGAGCAGGACGTGGTGCTCGGGTGGCCGGAGGTTCCCGTCCTCGTCGGTGTCGAGGGCGTCGTTCCAGGCGTGCTGTCGCGGCGGCCGTTCCGCCGGATCGCCGGTCGGAGCGTCGCCGTCCTCAGTGGCCTCGAGGCAGGCGGCTAGCGCCGCGGTCCCGCCGACGGCGACGAGGTGACGGAGGTAGTCCCGCCGTGAGTACTCCGTTCGGTCTGGCAAACCCATTCGCGCGTCGGTAGGACGCGAATCGGTTTGCCAGTTGTGGTTTTCCGGGGCGATTGGGACGTATCTGGTCGTGCTCAATCGCCTTCCATCCCGTTCAGTGGCCGAAAAGCGCCCCCGTCGTTTCAAGAGGGTCCCAGAACGGCAACTTGGGGTGAGGGATGTGATAGCCCAGGCTCATCAGGCCGTGGGCGAACAGGACGTACCCCAGGACGAGGAAGGCCACCCCGAGCACGCGGTGGAGCCGTCGGCGGTGGACGGCGTCGACGCTTTTGATGACGGTCCCGTAGCCGAACACCGCAGGAATCGTCCCGGCCCCGAGCGCGGCGAGCGCGACGCCGCCGGCCACGGGTGACCCGGTGGCGAACGCGTAGAGGTACGCCGGGTAGAGAATTGGACAGGGAAGCAGGCCGTGGAGTGCCCCGAGACCGACGATACCCGGGCCGTTGACCAGCCGTTCGACCCACGCTGTCATCCAGTTTGTCACCCGACTCGCCCCCGGGAGGTGCAGGCCGACGGAGGACCGACCGAGGAGGTAGAGCCCGCCCACGACCACCACGAGCGCGCCGGTCCCGACGCCGACCACGCCCCGGACGAGTTCCGCGGTCGACGCTACCTCTTCGACGCCGAGAAAGAGCAGGCCCCCGAGCGCGCCCATGAGCGCGCCCATGAGCGTGTAGCTGGTCGCGCGGCCGAGGTTGAACAGCGCGTGCTGGCGCACCTCGAACAGCGTCAGGGACCAGCGGCCCACACATCCCGATGCAGTGGGCACCGCCGAGTAAGCCGATGGCGAAAAACAAAAGCACGTCCACCCCGAGCAGTGTCGAAAGTGTCATCGCCGTATCGGGGGTTGTCGCCCTCGATACTAAGCCTCGTTGGTGCGTTCCCGGAACGCGGGAATCGAACCTGGTTCGGTCACAGCAGGTCGTGTTCGTCGAGTCGCCGGATGGCCTCGCGGAGGCGGTCCGTGCTGTTGGCATACGAGAGGCGGGCGTAGCCGGGGGTTCCGAAGGCGCTCCCGGGGACGGTTGCGACGTGGGCCTCGCCGATGGCCTCGTCACACCACGCTTGGTCGTCCTCGTCGACGGGGAGCATCAGGTAGAACGCGCCCTGTGGCTCGACGACGTCGACGCCGCGCTCGCGGAACTCCTCGACCAGCAGGTCGCGGCGCTGTTCGAACGCGGCGACCATCTCGGTGACCTCCGCGTCGACCGATTCGAGTGCCTCGACGCCGGCGTGCTGGACGAAGTTGGTGGCACACGAAACCGAGTGGCTGTGGACCTTGCCGGCCTGCGCGACGACGTCCTCGGGCGCGGCGAAATAGCCCAGCCGCCAGCCGGTCATGGCGTAGGCTTTCGAGAAGCCGTTGACCGTAATCGTCCGCTCTCTCATGCCCGACAGCGAGCCGATACTCGTCGGCGAGACGTCGTCGTAGGTAATCTCCTCGTATATCTCGTCGGCGACGACCGTCACGTCGTGGTCGACCGCGAGGTCCCGGACGCCCTCCAGCGCCGCGTCGGCGTAGACCGCGCCGTGGGGGTTGCCCGGCGAGTTGACGACGAGCAGGTCCGTCTCGTCCGTGACGAGGCCGGCGAGGTCCCCGAGCGCGTCTTCGAGACGAAAGTCGTACTGTGCAGTGTCGAGCCGTTTCAGGTCGCCGCCGGCGAGTTTCGCCATCGCCTCGTAGGACACCCACGCCGGGTCGAGCAGGACGACCTCGTTCCCCTCCTCGACCAGCACCTGGAACACCTCGAACAGCGCCTGCTTGGCCCCGGGCGTGACGACGACGTTTCCCGGGCCGTACTGGTCGAGGCCGTCCCCGGCGAGCTTTTCCGCAATCGCCTCCCGGAGGTGCGGGATGCCGTTCGAGGGCGTGTAGCCGGTTTTCCCGGCGTCCATCGCGCGCTTGCCAGCCTCCGTGATGGCCTGCGGCGTGTCGAAATCCGGCTCCCCGACGCTCAGGTCGACGACGTCCACTCCGTCGGCCTCCAGGGAGGCCGCCTTGTTGCTGATCGCGAGTGTGGCGCTGGGCGACACCCGCTGTACCCGGTCGGCAAAGGTCATCCCGCTCATGCTATCCGCTCCAGTTCGCGTTCGATTGAGTCACTCATGATTGTCGTGTGCTTCGAGTTCGGTCACCGTGTCGATGGCACTCTCGACGGCGGTCGCGCCGTAGTCGATTCGGGCTCTGGCCTCGTCGTGGCTCATCCCCGGGCCGATGATGCCCAGCGCGACGGGCGTATCCCGCCGGAGACTGACGTCCGTCAGCCCCTGGGCGGCGGCGTCGGCGATGACCTGGTCGTGGTCCGTGTCCCCCGTGATGATGGCACCGAGCGCGACGACGGCGTCGATGTCGTCCCGGCGTGCGAGCCTGTCGGCCGCCAGCGGCGTGTCGTACGAGCCGGGGACTTCGATGGTCTCGACGACCGTCGCGTCCCGCTCGCGGGCGGCTTCGCGTGCCCGCTCGGCCATCTCGTGGGTGACGGAACTCTCCTTGTTGAACTGGGCGACCACGAAGCCGAGCCGTACCATGTCTTCTTCCGGGGGACGTGTACTAAAAGAACTACCGCTCTCGGTGCAGGTCGCCACTTTCCGGAAGCGAAGAGCGTTTGAGGAGGGTGACCTAGTGGTGAACTAATGAGTGACACGCGAGGCAATACGATAGCTCACGAGAACGCACGGCAGGACGTGATTGCAGTCGACGCGGACGACAACGAGCAGGGGCTGGTCAACCGGCTCGACGCCCACACCGGGGAGGGGACCCGCCACCGCGCGTTCACGACGCTCCTGTTCGACCAGGGGGGGCACATCCTGCTCGCCCAGCGCAGTCCAGACAAGCGCCTCTGGGACACCTACTGGGACGGGACCGTCGCTTCCCACCCCAGGCAGGGACAGACGCAGGTCGAGGCCGCCCGCGAGCGCCTCGACGACGAACTCGGTGTGACGCCCGACCAGTACGACGACCTCCGCGTGACCGACCGCTTCGAGTACAAGCGCTACTACTACGACGAGGGCGTCGAACACGAGGTCTGTGCCGTGTTGCAGGCGACACTGCTGGATACCCGCATCGACCCCGACCCGACGGAGGTCGGCGGCGTCATGTGGGTCCCGTACGAACGGCTCTATCACAACCCCCGCTGGTACCGACAGCTGCGGTTCTGCCCGTGGTTCGAAATCGCGATGCGCCGTGACTTCGAACAGTCGGAGTGAGGGCTGTTTCTTTCTCGACGTTCCTCGACTGGAGCCGAACGCTTACGTTCCGGTGAGCCGAACATCGCGGGCATGAGTTCGGATATCGACGGCGACCATCAGCCGGACGTCGAATACGCTAGAGAGCGGGACGGTTCGGACCCACTCGCGTCCTTCCGGGACCGGTTCGACGTGCCGGACCCCTACTACATGGACGGGAATTCCCTCGGAGCCGTCTCCGACGCCGCGGCGGCCAGCCTCCAGGGGGCCATCGAGGAGTGGCGCGAACTGGGTATTCGCGGCTGGACCGAGGCGGAACCGCCCTGGTTCTGGTACGGCGAACATCTGGGCGACGAACTCGCCCCGCTGATCGGTGCCGACGGGACAGAAGTCATCGTCGGGAACTCGACGACCGTCAACATTCACACCCTGATCGGCACGTTCCTCGATACGCTCGACCCCGACGAGCCGCGCGGCGTGCTGGTCAACGAACTCGACTTCCCCACCGACCACTACGCCATCCGCGCCCAGTTTCGCCAGCGCGGCCTCGACCCCGACGAGCACCTCCACGTCGTCGAGAGCCGGGACGGCCGGACGATTGCGACCGAGGACATCGTCGCGGCGATGGACGACCGCGACGTCGGTATCGTCTTCATGCCGTCTGTGCTATACCGGAGCGGTCAGCTGTTCGACGTCGAACGGATCACCCTCGAGGCCCACGACCGCGGCATGCTCGCGGGGTTCGACCTCGCACACTCCATCGGTGCCGTCCCGCACGACCTCTCGGCCCACGGCGTCGACTTCGCCGTCTGGTGTACCTACAAGTACCTCAACGCCGGCCCGGGGTCGATTGCCGGCCTCTATGTCAACGAGCGACACTTCGGGACGATGCCGGCGCTGGCCGGCTGGTGGGGCCACGACAAGGAGACACAATTCGAGTTGAACATGGAGTTCACGCCAGCCGACGCCGCCGGCGCGTGGCAGATCGGGACGATTCCCATCTTCAGCGCCGCGCCGCTGTGGGGCTCAGTCGAGGTCGTCCGCGAGGCCGGCATCGACGCAATCCGCGAGAAGTCACTCGACCTCACGTCGTATCTCATCTACCTCGTCGACGAACGGCTCGCCGACCGCGGCTGTGGGGTCGGTACGCCCCGCGACCCCTCCCGGCGGGGCGGCCACGTCGCCCTCGAACATCCCGAAGCCTACCGCGTCAGCCAGGCCCTCCGGGACCGGGGCGTCGTCGTCGACTTCCGGCCGCCCGACGTGATCCGGGTCTGTCCGGCACCGCTGTACACCGGATACGAGGACGTCTGGGACGTCGTCGAAATCATCCGCAAGATTATCGACGAGGCAGGCTACGAGGAGTACGACGAGCAAGGTGGCGGGGTGACGTGAAAGGCTCGGGATGCCGTTTTCCCGGGTTTCGATAGTGGTTGTGGTTGGTTGGTTTTGCACACCGGCCGCTCAGCAGGTGTGTCGTGACAGCGTCCTCGCTGGGAGGTGACAGCCGTACAGCGCCGAGTCCTCACACCTTGTGCTCGGCGGTTTCGTTTTCCATCTTCGGGAGAAAGTCCTCGTAGTCGGTGCCGCCCGTCCCGGTCGTCTCGCCGGTCTGGGCCTTGATGTACTGCATGACCTGGCCGAAGTGAACCCGCCTGAACCGCCGGAGTTGCTCGATACACTCGTTGAACGCCGCCTCCAGTTCCGGGTCGTCCCGGTCGACGACGTACGGACGGATGTCGACGTCCTCGGCGAAGGCGTCCACGACCGAGCGGTGCTTGTCGGGCATGTACGTCCGCATGTCGAGTAGCTTCTCCAGCAGTGCGGTCGAGAGGTGTTCGATGCCGAGCGCCTCGTCTATCGACGGGAGTACACAGCTCTGTGCGCCCGACCCGCCGCGGTAGCTCCGGGGGTTACCCTCGAAGGCGTCGACGCCCTCGTAGACCACCTCGTCGAAGCCGTCGTAGTAGGGGCGGTACTCGGTGGCGAACGCCTCCGGAGCGTTGCCCTCGGTCATCCGTCCCATGATGTCGGTCTGGGCCTTCAGCGAGTCGGCCATCGTCTCCAGGTTCGCCCGCAACGCTTCGGGGTCGTCCTCGCGGACCGCGTCCTGTGCGCTCGCGGCGGCGACGAGCCCCGGTCCGGCGGCCGACTCGATGGCCACGTGGATGATGACGAACCACCGCTCGTCGGACAGCGTCGTGAACTGCTGGACGGTGTCCAGATTGTCGAGCGTGAATCCCTCCTCCGCGTCGCGTCGCTGGAAGTTGTGCAGGCAGAGGAAGTCGTACGAAATGATCGGTTTCCGGCCGAAGGACTGGGAGGTGTCATACAGCGGGACCGCGATCCCCGCGGGGAGCCGGTCGACGGGCTCGGAATCGAGCTGGTTGACGTATCCGCTGGCGAGAAAGCCCGTGAGGAGACAGAGCCGCTCTTTTTCCCGTTCCGTGAGGTCGTCCAGAAACCCCTCCGGCGGCGCCTCAAGCGCGTCGATGGCTCTCCTGGCCTCCCGGTCTTCGAGCAACGCGGGGAGGTCCTCGCCCAGTTCGTCGAGCGCTGCCAGAAACCCACGCCGCTCGTCTATCCCGTACCGGTCGAGGATTTCACTGCTCGTGTGCTCCATTGTCCCGTGATACGCTCCCCTGTCTAATCAAAGTTATCTCCGAGCAAACACATCAAACATCGGAATAGTTCGCTAGCGCGTGTATCCGGGAGAGAGTAGACAGATAGCGACCCGAACGGGCATGTCTTTCGGTCGCTGTATGTGCTCGCCCATCAGATGCCACTGTCTGGGGCCCACCCCCGAGTCCATCTCGTCTGGCGCGTCCCACCCGGCACGTCCGCCTGGTGGGTCGGCCGCGCTCGCAGGGTGGTTCGGCGGTTCTGACAAGGTACAAGGGTCGTCCAGTCCAAGAGGCAGTCGATGATAACGCTGAGTTCGGATTTCGGCTCGCCGTATCCCGGTGCGATGCGGGGCGTCCTCCTCCAGTCGACCGACGCACGGCTGGTCGACGTCTCGCACAGCTTCCCGCGCCAGGACGTCAGGGGAACCGCATTCTGGCTCAAGCAGATTCTGCCCTACTTTCCGCCGGCCGTCCACCTCGTCGTGGTCGACCCCGGCGTGGGTACCGACCGCCCGGCTATCGTCGTCCGGGCGGGCGAGCACGCGCTCGTCGGTCCGGACAACGGCGTCCTCGTCCCCGTCGCACGCGAGTTCGCCGACGAGTTCGAGGTCTTCAGAGTCGCCGAGAGCGAGAGCGCGGACGACGACGCGGGACCGGGAACTCGCCGGGTTCCGTGGCCCCCCGACCCCGCGAGCACGACGTTCCACGGACGGGACGTGTTCGCTCCTGGCGCGGCGCACGTCCACGAGGCCGGCATCGACGCCTTCGAGGCCGACGAGGCGTTCGAACCGACCGACGAGTACGAGGAGTTCCCGTTTCCCGAGCCGACGGTCCGGGAGGGGTACATCTCCGGGACGGTGCTGGTCGTCGACGACTTCGGCAACGTCATCACGAACGTTCCCGGCGACGCCGTCGAGGACCGGATGGGCGGCCGCGTCGAGGTCAACACCGTCCGCGCGCCGGTCCGGCGGACCTACGACGAGGTCGACCCCGGCCGGCGCGTCGTGACCGTCGGCAGCCACGGTAACGTCGAACTCGCCGCCAACCACGGCCGCGGCGACAAGACGTTCGGCGTCGGCGTCGACGACACCGTCAAACTCACCTGGTGATGCGACACCGGGAGCAAAACGGGTCGAGAGGGACAGACTGCGCCAAAACGGATCAGGGCCACTCCTCGACGGCGACGACGGCGTCATCGAGTGACTCCTCTATCTGGTGGTTGACCGACAGGGGAAGCTGTCGCTCGTTGAACATCGCGACGTAGTCGACGCCGTCGGGGTGCTGTCGCGCGACCGCCCAGCTTCCCGGGAGCGACCCGCGGAACCGTAGCGTTCGTCCCTGTCTCTGCTCGCGCGGTTCGCCGGTCAGCAAGTACGCGTCCAAAAACTCCAGTAGCG
>PXQO01000101.1:0-3675 GCA_003021285.1 Halobacteriales archaeon QH_2_65_14
TCGAGACGCCCGCGAGCGCCGAGTAGCCACGACCACCGCGCGGTCTGTTCCGCGCCGACCCCGGAGAGGGGCGGTGGTCGTGGCGTCACTCCGTCGGCGAGTGCTGACTCGGTCGCACGGCCAGCGTCCCACGGAGGTCGACCAAAGACATGACCAACTACCGATTCGAGGAAGCGATTACGACCGACGACGGGGACGAGGCCGCGTTTCCCATCCTCGTCCACGAACTGTATAGCGCCGATACCCGGAGCTATCACCCTCCATTCTTCCGGGGCAGTAGAACGCAGTCCGGCCCGCCCGCTTCTACCTGCGCACCACCTCGACCGTTTTCAAGTTCAAAGCAAGTGTAAACACTTATGTTCCCAAGCGTAATACGTTGTAAAATTGCGATATAGAACACTGCTCGAACAACGAGTTGGCGAGTGGGAGGATAGCTACAGCGTCGTCCAGATCGTGACGCCGGAATCCGAGGACAACAACCAGTTGCGATTCTGTTATTACAGATCGCTATAGTCTCCCGGCGTTGGCGACGTATCCCAATCAGCAGTGAGGGATGCGATACCCAGTGGGAAGTACTCGAATTGCTCGATGGCGGCGGCTGTGTGGCCGGGGACGTCCACGACCGTAGACTCCCGGGACGTCGGCCTGTCTAACAGTAGTAATATTGTTATTCTAAAAGAAGCACCAGCATGTTCATACGACGTGGGGCACCACCACTCGTATGGCCGTCGCACGGACACAGTCGACGGTCACGTACACGGTCAGTTCCCCACTCATTTCCAAATGACGGGGACATTGCTGTTACTCCCCGTACTCGATGTTAAGTTCCATTTCGTTCGCCATACTGTTCGAGTTCGCCGTGTTCGATAATATCAAAAAGCTCTCGTTCGGGAAGGAATGCAAGAATCGTCTTGCCAGTTGCGGACGCATGAAGTGGCACGCGGGTTCCGATCCGAACACCGGTTTTGACCGCTTGGCTTTCAGAAATGATGTGGAGCACGACCCCCTCCCCGTCCTGTGGGACGACGTACTGGGCACGCTCACCAGTACTCTCCGCCAGTTCTTTCACCTTTGCCTTCGCAAGATCGTGCGCTTGCTGTCGGTTAATTGCATGTCCACCGTAATCCAGGAACCGAAGCGAGAGATAGAATTTGCCGTCTTCCTCTACGAGGAACCCGTTATCTTCGATAGTCCGTAAATACTGGTAGGCTGTGCTCGTTGCGCTGTCTATCTCCTCGGCCACAGTCGAGACCGTCACCCCGTCCCGGTTTCTGACTAGTTCGATAATATCGAAGACGCGATCCACAGAACCGATCTTCTGGTTTTCGTTCATTGCCATTTCATAGTTATACAGGTGTTATTCTTAGAGGTTTTGCAAGGTGTCAATCTCGGTATGAGGAATGCGAAGTCGGTTCCGGGGAGACGGACCCGTAAACTCGCAACATCGTGGCTACGAACGCGGGACGTGGAAGATCGCTCGCTCGTCGACATCTGATCCTGGTTCACACCGAACCACACCCGTTCGCAAGATTCGTAATCCTTGCTTGTGCAATATCCTATACTTATCTCGCGAAAAATATTAAATAATACAGGAAAAATAGCTAATTCACGTAATTCATCGTATTTATGGCGGGATTAGACAGGAACCTAAAGTAAACAGCACAGAACCTCATTCGATAATATCTAAACAGTGTTCTGGGCTGATAGTGGTTATTGTGACTCTTTACCGCCGTGCTGTCACAGTCCAGGTGTGTGAGACGGCGAAATGGGGGTGCACGTGTCCTGGTCACGAAAACAATCGATCTCATAGCGATACAGTGTCCAACCGGCTGCAAAAGAAGGAGAAAAGGTAGTTTATTTTATAGGTCGTGCACCCTCGCAACTGGGGCACCCAAACACTTATTGTACCTCCTGCAAATTTGAACCTATGCCAGATACTAGCAAGAGAATGAATCGCAAGAGTAGACGCAACTTTCTTAAGTATACTGGCGTCGGAATGACAGCGGCGATAGCCGGCTGCACGGGAGGCGAGGAAGACGACCCCGAAAGCGACGACGACGCGGCTAATGGAGACGATACATCAGACGACAGTTCGGCGGATGACGGGGACGACGCACCCGACGAGGAAAACGAGTTCGTCTTCCTCGCGAGCAATGCCATGGATAGTCCGCTGGATCCCGCCCTGCACAACGGGAGTACCGAAATGATGGCCTTCTTTAACTTCTATGACACCCTCATCTGGTTTGATGAGAACAACGAACCCATCGAACAGTTGGCCACGGACTGGGAAGTGGAAGACGGAGGTCAGACGTGGGTATTCGACATCCGGGAGGGAGTCCAAACGCACGACGGAAACGAAGTCACCGCGCACGATTTCGTCTATTCGCTGGAGCGATACGTCGAGATCGGGCTCGGTCTTTCGGGGCACTTTCAGGGCGTCTACAAGAACTCGGAAGCCCGCGATGACTACACGCTGGCTATCGAACTAGAGAACCCCTCTGGTGAGTTTATCAACTGGTGTGTGCTCGTCCACGCAGTAGACAGCACGGTCGTGCGAGAGAACGAGGAGGACGGCGAGTTCGGAGAACGAGGGGACTGGGGACAGGCGTATCTCGCGGAAAACGTCGCCGGCACCGGCCCGTACAAACTCCGCGAATGGCGTCGGGAGGAAGAACTCATCTACGAAAAGCACGACGATTACTGGGGCGGCTGGGAGTCGAACCAGTTCGACGTCGTTCGCCAGCGCGTGATCCTCGAGGATTCGACACAACAGCTCACGATGCAGCAATCGGATGCAGATATGTCGTCCGACCTTCTGGCACCCGATATCTACACGGCCCTGGACGAAGAGGATCACATCGACTTCATTTCCGAGCCCGTCATCAGGCTGAACTACCACAACATCAATACGACTAGGCCGCCGACTGATGATCGACAGTTCCGCAAGGCGATGATCCACTCGATTGATTACGACATCAATCGCGAGAATATCTATGGATTCATGGAGCCGATTGCGGGATGTCTTCCCGACCAGTTACCGGGAAGCAACGACGACCTGGACCCGTACGCAAAGGACGAAGAGGTAGCACTGGAGGCGTTCGAACAGTCGGAATACACAGCGGACGACGTGAACAACATGGACTTTGCCTGCCATGTGTTCGCGGGGAGCGCCGTGGGAATGGACTCGGCGTTGCTGATCCAGACTGCGTTCGATGACCTGTTCGGGATCGATCTCTCGATCAGGGAGACTGAACTGTCGGAACTCGTCGCGCTCATGAGCGACCCCGATACCAACCCGCACATCACGGCCGGACTGGCAAACACTGCCGACTTCCCCAATCACGACCAGTTCCTCCATTTCATGTGGCATCCGGACAACACGATGGACAACACGGGCCACCCGGCAGGCGGGTCTTACTGGACCGACGAGGAATTGACTCCCCTGTTGGAGGACGCAAGGCTCGAGTCAGACCGGGAGCGTCGCCTCGAAATGTACGCCCAGGCCGAAGAGATCGTTTACAATAACTATCCAATGTTCTTCGTGGGGTCGAATCCGGTCAATTACGCGCTCAACGCCAACGTCGATGGGTTCTCGTATCGTGGTGCGCAAGGGACTGAACGGCGCGTCTATGAAATGTATCGGACTGGCGGCGGGCGGGCCTAATCGACAATATG
>PXQO01000101.1:3891-10895 GCA_003021285.1 Halobacteriales archaeon QH_2_65_14
CCTCCGCCTGGACGAACCGATCTACGAACAGTACGTCTCCTGGTTGATCGATTTCGTCCAGCTAGATTGGGGCGTCTCCCTGCAAACCAGAAATAACGTGTTTTCGGACGTCCTCGCGACACTCCCCGCAACCGTCGAGTTGATACTGATCTCGCTCGTCTTCTCGGTTCTTCTGGGCATCCCGCTCGGAATCATCAGCGGCATCAACAAGGATAAACTGCCCGACCATCTCTCGCGATTGTTCGCGCTGTTCGGGATGTCGCTCCCCCGCTGGTGGATCGCCATTCTGTTCCAGGTGGTGTTCGTGGGCGTCCTGGGATTGTTCCCACTGTCGGGCCGTCTCTCCTCGGGAATGGAACGCCCCCCCGCGTATACCGGGATGTACATCGTCGATAGCCTGGTTGCACTCGAGTTTGCCGTCTTCTGGGATGCCCTCTTACATATCACGCTCCCGGCTATCGCGTTGAGTGTCACGACGCTGGCCCAGGTAATGCGACTGATCCGCTCGGAGATGATCGAGCAACACACCAAAGACTACACGATGAATGCACGCGCAAGTGGACTCCCGAAGAACCTGATATACTACAAGTACATGCTCAAAAACTCGCTTTCGAGTTCGATCACGATCATCGGGCTCGCCGTCGGCGGCCTCCTCGCGGCTGCGTTCCTCGTAGAGTACGTGTTCGCCTGGCCCGGGTTCGCCCGTTATGGAACCAACGCGTTGCTCCAGCAAGACGTCAACGCAATCGTCGGCGTGACGATGGTAATCGGCGTCGTCTATATTCTGGTCAATCTGTTGGTCGACATCGTCTACGGCTATCTAGACCCCCGGATCAGGATTCAGGAGGGGAACTGAGATGGGACCCGAACGACAGAACGTGAAAGAAAGCGAGGCCGCCACGCGCGGGGAACCGGAACCCGAACAGGCCCGGGAGTCGAGTAATAGAGAGCGACGTCAGCGTTTCCGGCGTATCTGGTATCAGATGAAACGAAACCCGCTGACGATAATCGGTATCCTGATGATTCTCTCGATGGTGTTCGTCGCTATCTTTGCTCCTGTGATCGCCCCCCATCCGGAAGATCGAGCCGGACACAATTTCGAGAAGGGCGCAGTCGCACCGAGTCTGGAACATCCGATGGGAACGGACACCCAGGGCCGTGATATTTTGTCGAGAATCTTCTTCGGTGCCCGACTTTCCCTCGGCATGGGGGTCGTGGTCCTCGGAATCGCAGGGACGGCGGGCATAACGCTCGGATTGATTGCCGGCTACGTCGGTGGCCTCCCACAGACGATCATAATGCGACTGACAGACACGTTTCTCGCATTACCTGGCCTCATCCTCGCGCTCGCCGTCGCGGCGACGCTGGGGCCGAGTTTGATCAATCTGATGCTCGCAATCGCCTTTGCGTGGTGGACACAGTATGCGAGACTGGTACACGGAGAGGTGTTGTCAGTCAAACAGGAAGAATTCGTCGAAGCCAGTGAGGCAATCGGGGCGAGCCGTATACGGGTCATGTTCCGCGAAATCTTGCCGAACATCATGTCTCCGCTGTCGGTCAAGCTCACGCTGGACATGGGGTTCGTGATCATTGCCATCGCCGGGTTGGCGTTTCTGGGCTTTGGGGCCGAACCGCCGACTCCCGACTGGGGCGTCATGATTGCGCAGGGTCGACAACACGTCATCAACTACTGGTGGATCTCCGTGTTCCCCGGTCTTGCTATCTCGTACACTGTCCTGGCGTTCAATTTCCTGGGTGACGGGCTCAGGGACATCATGGACGTGGAGGTCAACTAATCATGAGTGAACCACTGCTCGAAATAGAGAATCTCCACCTCGATATCCGGACCGCGGATGGACTCGCAGAGATTCTCCAGGGAATCGACCTGTCCGTCGAATCCGGCGAGACAGTCGCGTTAGTCGGCGAGACCGGCTGCGGGAAGAGCATCACGGCGAAGTCAATCATGGGACTGTTGCCGGAGACGGCGACGGTCCCGACCGGGAGTCTGCAGTTTCGAGGTGAGGACCTTCTCGCACTCCCCGAGAAAGAGCGCAACGCATACCGCGGGAAGCAGATGGGAATGATCATGCAGGACCCGATGACCGCGTTGAACCCGGTATTCACAGTCGGTGATTACATGACCGACGTGATGAAGTGGCAAGGAACGCACAAACTGGGCCTCTCGGACTGGCTGTCCAGCAAGTTCACCTCGAACGACTCGTTGCGCGAGCGGGCTATCGAGATGCTGGAGGAGGTACAGATCGCGGCTCCCGAACGGGTATTCGAGAGTTATCCGGTCGAACTGTCCGGCGGTATGCGCCAGCGCGTGTTGATCGCGACGGCGTTGCTATCGGAACCGGAACTGTTGATCGCCGACGAGCCAGGCACTGCCCTGGACCTCACGACCGAAGCGAAGATACTGGAGTTGCTGCAAGACCTCATCGACGAGAAGGACATGAGCGTGATCTACATTACCCACGATCTCAGTATCGCGAAATACATCAGTGATACGATATACGTGATGTACGCGGGCGAGATCGTCGAACGAGCGCCGGCCGAAGAACTGTTCGACAATCCACAGCACCCCTATACGATAGGGCTGCTAGATAGCATTCCCAGCCTGTCGAAACCGATTGGGGAGGGGATCGCAGGGGAGCTACCCGATACGCTGGACCGTCCGCAAAACTGCCAGTTCGCAGACCGCTGCCCGTACAGTGAACCCGAGTGTCGGGAGATTTACCCGGCGAGACGGGAGACGGCACCCGACCACGAGGTTGGCTGTCATCTCTACACGCCGGAAGATGCGGCGGCGTTCGACGGGGAACTCGTCGACATCGGCACTCCGCCTGCGAGAGAACAACTGGAGAACGAGACATGAGCCAACTGGATTCGGACCCGTTCGAACATCTCCCGACCAGCGACGACGATCTGTTGCGTGTGAGCGGCCTCAAGAAGCACTTCCCGATTCACGGGGGGATTCTCAACCGCGAAGTCGACCGCGTTCGTGCAGTCGACGGCGTCGATTTCACGATTCCACGCGGGAAAACGTTCGGCCTCGTGGGGGAATCGGGGTGCGGGAAGACGACAATCGGAAAAACGTTGTTGCGGCTACACGAGCCAACAGGCGGGGACCTCTCGGCGAAGGAGTTCAAGCCGATCAAACGCGATATGCAGATCGTCTTTCAGGACCCGTCCAGCAGCCTCAATCCACGGCGAAAAGTGAAAGACATCGTCAGTGAACCGCTGGTAGTGCACGGCTGGGGGACCGGAGAGGAGCGTCGTGAACGGGTGGACGAACTCCTCGACAGCGTCGGGATGCCAGTACAGCACAAGCACAAGCACCCGAACCAGCTGTCCGGTGGGCAAAAGCAGCGCGTCGGCATCGCACGGGCGATAGCGCTCAATCCCCAGTTTCTCGTGTTGGACGAGCCGACAAGTTCGCTCGACGTGAGCGTCCAGGCCCGCATCGTCCACCTGCTAGAGGAACTGCAAGAGGAGATCGGTCTCACGTACCTGTTCATCAGCCACGACCTCTCGTTGATCAACAACGTGGCGGACATCGTCGGCGTCATGTATCTCGGCAGGATAGTCGAGATGGGGAAAACCGAGGACATCTTCCGGAACCCGCAACATCCGTACACAAGAGCGCTGTTGTCGGCAATCAAGCCGCTGAACGACAGGGACAGGGAACTGATTCCGGACACGTTACTCGCAAAAGGAGAGATACCCGATCCGCGAGACCAGCCAGGCGGCTGTGCGTTCCGGACGCGGTGTCCCAAGGCCTTCGAACCGTGCGACGGTGACGAACCGAACCTGTACGAAACCGGTGACGACGAGCACGCCGCCAGGTGTTACCTTCTCGACGAGGAGCACAGACCGGACGGTCCGCCCTGGTAATCGGCCGGAGCCGCCGAGCACTCACCGACTTCTCGTCGTTGGTCTCGCACAGACAGCGTGCTCGACCGGCGTCTCACATCGTCCAGACGGTCAGCGCGCTCGGGAGGTCGTGATCGTGATGTATCGTCTGTTCCGCGGGTCGGACGTCGTCGGGGCTCGCGTGCCACGGTTGCGACGTGTTCGGGTGGGGGTCGAACCGGGGTGCATGACTGCTCATGATCTCGAGGCGGAGCCGGTCTCCTGTGGGAATCCTGTACTGCGTATCCCAGAGCTGGATTTCCGCGGCCGGGCTCTCGGAACCGCCCCAGCCGGTTCGCGTGATGCCATCGGTCAGATTGAACGCGCGGCCGTCGTCGAATACGTGACTCAGGCGTGCGACAAAGTCCGTCTCCTCCCCCCCGGTCTCGTAGTGAAGGGTGACCTCGCCAGGACCGGCGAGTTCGACGGCGTCGTCCAGCGGCGGCGACGTGTAGGTAACCACGTCCGGCCGCTCTTGCAGATTCGAGATGTCGTGAACGCCCGGTGGATAGTGAACGCTCCGGCAACTCAACGCACCGCCGCGGCTCGGAACTGGATCGTCAGGGTCGTGAACGTACGTGTCCGCGGGTTGCTTCCCGTCCGGGGCGGTGCCGCGTAGTTCCCCGTCATCCAGGTTTTCGTTTGCGTTCCCGTCGCTTGCGAGGAACCAGGTCCGTTGCTCGGCGTCAGCAGGTGGCCAGGCCTCGTGTGTGGTCCATCTGCCGCCGTCCGGTTCCATCCCGAAGGTCTGCACCGAGGGCTCGGCCGGATCGAACAGCGAGTTCGCTGCGGGCTCTTTGTTTTTCAGATAGATGTCGAAGAACTCGACCTGTAGTTCGGCAAAGCCCGAGAACGTGAGGCCGGTAAGCCCTGCACTGGGACCAAACTCGATCTCCCCGACACACATCGTCTGCCCGATATTCATGTGGGGGTACGGACCGACGATGAGATACTGGTCCGACGGCGTCGCTTCGGTCATGCCGCGGTAGTTCGAGATCGTTCCGTGCTGCATCGAATCGAACCAGCCAGTCACGTGGAGCGCAGGGACGTCCATCTGGTCGTACATGTATCTCGGGTCGATCTGTTCCCAGTACGGGTCGTCCCCCTCCCGAGCGAGCCACGGCTCCCAGAACGGGATCAGGTCTTTCGGAGCGAGGGTTTCCGGCAGCGAGACGTCGGCAAAAACGTGATCCGGAAGATCGAAGAACGGACGGTAGGAGGCGAGTTCTGTCGTCTGCTCGGTTGCGGCCGTGGCAGCCTCACCGATAGCCTCGAACGTTGCGTCGTCGAGTTCTCCCCGTTCGAGCAGGCGGCCGGCCGTCAGCGTCGCAAGTTTCATCGTCCACGGGATGAACGAGTTCGCCTGAATCGCCCCGTCGATGATCGTTCCGTCGCCGCCGCCGGCGGGTGAGGCGATTGGGTTGATAGCCTTCAGCGGTTCGGGGTTTCCTGCCGCAGCCAGCATCATCGCCAGGCCGCGCGAACTCCCGCCGAACATACCGACCCGCCCGTCACACCACTCCTGATCGGCGATCCACCTGATCGCACTCGCGCCGTCCGTTACTTCGCTCTCTGCCCAGTCGAACTCTCCGCCGCTTTTTCCGGTACCGCGGGTGCTCTGGTAGACGACTGCGTAGCCCTTTGCGAGCGCCTTCGAAACCAGGGCGTCGTCGAGATACCACCCGCGTGCAACGACGTCCTCGGGGATACCGTAGATCGACCGGTTGAGTATTGCGGGAACGCCGACGTCGTCCGAGGCTGTCGGCCGAAACACGGTCGCGTTGAGCGTCGTTCCATCGGGGGTTTCCTGCGTTACCTCCCGTTCGATGTGGACCTGATCGACTGGCAGTCTCTCAGCTTCGTCAAGTTTGCCTGTCATTTGCTAACAACCCAGTGGGGTGTCGGGAATTGAAAGCCACCAATATTAATGATTGTGATGGGCGCGTCATAGCAGTACTTCCGAGGGTTAATTCCGGTAGTTGATTTTCAGTCACCGGACGAGTCTGCTGAGCCAAGATGAGCGAAGCAAGACCGAAACAGGCGGAAGGGCAACAGTTTCTCAGCGACTACCAAACGGTCAACTGCATCACGCCCGGGGACCGGTCGTCCCCCGGCCCAGCCTCGTCCGATGCCGCAGTCCCTACCTACTCCATTACGTCTATCGTCAGTGCGCTCGGGCGTTCCTGGTCGTGAAAGACTGTTTGTTCCGCGGGCGTGACCTCGTCGTCGGTCGCCTCCCATGGGTTTGCCGTTCCCGGGTGCGGATCGAACCGCGGAAAACTCGTGCTTTTCACTTCGAGTCGAAGCCGGTCGCCGGCCGGAATGCGGTAGTGTGTGTCCCAGAATTCGACCCGGGCCTCGACGCACTCGCCGGGGGTCGGTGGCTCCGGGACGTATCCGTCGCCGCAGTACTGGAGGCGCTGTCCACCTTCGACGATGTTGAGTGCCCGGCCATCGTCGAGCACGTGACTCAACCGTACGATGAAGTCGGCGTCGGCCGCCTCCGTCGCACAGAAGAGCGTCACGTGTCCGGACCCCGCAATCTCGAGTGGCTGTTCGAGCGGTCCCGAGGTGTACGTAAGGACGTCGGCTCGACGCTGGATGTCCGAAACGTCGTGGACACCGGGCTGGTGGTCGACGTACCTCGCACTCATCGGTCCACCCCGCGAGGGAACCGGGTCCTTCGGGTTGTGGAGGTACCTGTCCTTGGCGGCACCGTCAGTCGTTCTCTCGTCCGTCAGCCGTCCGTCGTGCAGCGTGCTGTTTGCCTCGCCGTCGCTTTCGAGAAACAACGTCTGCTCGACCGTGTCCGGGGCCGGCCAGTCATTGCCCGTGATCCACTCGCCCCCGTCGTCGTGCATCCGGAACGTTTGCACCGAGGGGGTTCGCTCGTCGAACATCGAATCCGCGGGCGGTTCCTGCCCTTTCAGATAGACGTCGAAGAACCCGACCTCGAGTTCGGCAAAACTCGAAAACGTCAGGCCCGTCAGGCTGGCCCGGGGGCCGAAATCGACGTCCCCGAGACACATGGTCTGGCCGATGTTCATGTGGTGGTACGGCCCGGCGATGAGGTACTGGTCTCTCGTCGT